>CAZMHW010000150.1:0-4136 GCA_964566105.1 uncultured Akkermansia sp. | reverse complement strand
CCTTTTTGAAGTGGAAAAACCGATTGCAACATTAGGAATTGGAGTTGATATGATTCCAAATTTCATAAAAGAAAGTAGCGTTTTTGATGGAAATGATTTGGGAAAATTAGGAAATGTTGAAGCATTGCCAAGTGAAGAAGAAATTAAGATCAATACACGCGCGAGAAGTGCGAAGTTGAGAGTGGCGGAAAAAATTTAATTATCGTGGTTCCGTGTTACGGGTTAACCCGAAGCAAAAAATAAAAAAGACGAAATAAAAAGAAATTGGCAAATAAATTCAGAGACATACCGGTTAATCCTGAACCTATCGAAGAAAAGCTGACGGCCGAGGAAATCGAGTCGAAAGTTCAAAAACCCCAAAAGCCACGTAAAAAGGGCGTGTTGGCCAAGGGCCTGTCTTCAGTATTCAGCGGCACTTTTTTAACCAACGAAAAAACACTTAAGCACCTTCCCTTTATTTTATTCCTGGCACTTATCGCTATTTTCTATATAGCTAACGGGTACTACGCCGATGATAAGATTCGTGAAGTAAATAAAATTTCCAATCAATTAAAGGAATTGCGCTCGGAGTACATTTCCACTAAAAGTGAATTGATGTTTGCGAGTAAACAAAGTGAAGTGGCAAAATCCGCGGAAGAATTGGGACTCAAGGAACCTGTTGTTCCACCTATTAAAATAGAAGTAGACAGTACAGAACTATATAAAACAAGTCATTAATTTCTTGGAGAATAAAAAGAACATACTTTCACGTACCTATCTCACATACATTTTTATGTGTGTGTTTGCTTTGGGCATTTTGTATCGCATTTGCGTGATTCAATTTGCCGAGGGTGATTTGTGGAGAGGCAAAGCGGAAGCCTTCACTACCAAGCTGGAAGATATGGAAGCTGTTCGTGGAAATATTTTTGACGCGAACGGCGCTTTGTTGGCGACTTCTCTTCCTTATTATGAGATAGCTGTAGACATTAATACGCCTGACATTAGCGAAAAATTCTACAAAGCCAACCGTGACTCTCTCGCGCTGATGCTGAGTGAATTATTTCACGATAAAGGTCCACGCGAGTATTTAAAGATATTAAACAGGGCAAGACGGGATAATGACCGTTATGTTTTATTAAAACGAAACGTTTCTTATAAAGATCTGCAAACCTTAAAAACCTTTCCAATTTTCAGAAAAGGGAAGCGTGGCGGTTTAGTAACTCTTCAGACCAATCGCAGGGAACGACCTTTTCAAATGCTGGCGGGTAGAACCATTGGAATGTCCCGTATGGGTATTAAACCAGTGGGACTGGAAGGAGCCTTTGATACCGTGTTAATGGGTGTGAGTGGGAAACGTCTCATGCAAAAAATAGCAGGGGATGTATGGCGTCCGATCAACGATGAGAATGAAGTAGAACCTAAAGATGGAAGTGATCTTTATACAACTATTGATATCAATTTACAGGACGTAGCCACACACGCCTTATTAAAAACTTTACAAGCCAACGACGCCTCGCATGGTTGCGCTGTATTAATGGAAGTAAAAACCGGGGAGATAAAAGCGATTGCAAATTTAACCCGCAGCAACAATGATACGGTAAGTTATAACGAAAGTTTTAATTATGCGATAGGTTACCCTACAGAGCCAGGCTCTACATTCAAGCTGGCCTCCATGCTCGCTGTTATTGATGAGTTCGGTGTGAGTCTTGATGAGAAAGTGAATGTGGGAAATGGAGAGTGCACCTATTATAATAAAACAGTGAAAGATGCCCACGCACCGGAGTCACCTGTACTTACAGTTCAACGCGTATTTGAAACATCTTCGAATGTCGGGGTGAGTAAAATCATTACGAAGTATTATTCTAAAAATCCACAGCAGTTTGCAAACAAACTAAATTCATTTCATCTCAATAAGAAACTAGGTTTGTCAATTCCCGGAGAAGGGATTCCAAGAATTCCTCAAACAAAAACAAAATATTGGTCGGGTGTTACTTTACCTCAATTGAGTTACGGTTACGAAAGTTTAATTACACCGTTGCAAACACTCACACTTTACAATGCCGTGGCGAATGACGGGAAGATGGTGAAACCACGTTTTGTGAAGGAGATTCGTAGAAATGGAATTGTAGTTAAATCATTTGAGACCGAAGTCCTTATTGAACAGTTTGTAAAAAAAGAGACCATTCGGAAGGCGAAAAAAATGCTGGAAGGTGTTGTTGCAAATGGATCGGGTAAGGCTTTAAATATTACGGCGTTTAAAGTTGGCGGTAAAACAGGAACTGCCCAGATTGCTAAAGTAGGTGTAAGAAAAGGAAGTGGAAAAACCGCTTATGGTGATGTTGGTGACCGCAGTTATCAGGCTTCGTTTGTAGGTTATTTCCCGGCCGACAATCCTTTGTACACCTGTATTGTTGTTATTAACTCGCCAAGTAATGGTGTTTATTACGGCGCCGCGGTGGCGGGCCCTGTGTTTAAAGAAATTGCAGAAAAAGTTTATTCAAGCAGTTTAAACTGCATTACGCCTATTAATAACAAGAACACTCTCCTTACAAAAGCACCGGATGTGATTACCGCCAAATCTGATGAGATAGCATCTGTAGCGCAGGCCTTTGCCATCCCACTTAAAACGAGGGACTCAGAAAAATACGTTTACCGCGACAAGAGGGATTCAACCCGCTGGAGTTTTTCAGAAGTAAACCCGGAAGCTCAGTTGAAGAAAGGGATTATGCCCAACCTTTCCGGACTCTCTGCTAAAGACGCCCTGTTTTTATTAGAAAATAATGGCGTGAATGTGAAACTACAGGGATTTGGAAGTGTGAAAAAACAAAGTGTTGAAGCAGGGCAGAGATTTAACAAGGGGAATAAAATCACGTTGACATTGGGCTAGTTTGAGAAGTGAGATTCAAGAGTTAAGAAGCAAGATACAAGAAATAAGATATAAGAGGTGAAGTTACTAAGCGACATATTATACAAAGTACGACTGGAAGAAGTGGTGGGCTCTACCCACATGGCTATTTCTTTTGTGGTGGCCGATTCGCGAAAAGTGAAGAAAGGTTCTTTGTTTGTGGCTACCCGTGGTGTAACGGTAGATGGGCATAAGTTCATCGCCAAGGCTATTGAAGAAGGTGCGGTTGGAATTGTGTGTGAAGAAGTTCCTGAATTGAAAGTGGAAGGTGTCACCTATATTAAAGTAGCTGATTCTACATATGCTTTAGGGATTATAGCCTGTAATTTCTATGATAATCCTTCTGAAAAACTGAAGTTGGTGGGAGTGACCGGGACGAATGGAAAAACAACAACGGTGACATTACTGTTCAACTTGTTTAAATCCTTAGGTTATTCGGTGGGCTTGTTGTCTACGGTTCAGAATAAGATTAACAATACGGTTATTCCCGCAACGCATACTACGCCTGATGCGCTAACACTCAATGAACTGTTGAACACAATGGTGGAACAAAGTTGTGAGTTTGTGTTTATGGAAGTAAGTTCTCATGCGGTGGTGCAAAACAGGATAGCAGGAGTTCAGTTTACCGGCGCTGTATTTACCAATATTACGCACGATCACCTCGATTACCACAAAACTTTTGACGAGTACATTAAAGCCAAAAAACGGTTTTTTGACCTGTTACCGTCAACCGCTTTTGCCTTGGTAAACAAAGATGATCGGAATGGCCTGGTGATGTTGCAAAACACCAAAGCCACCCGTTATACCTACGCTTTAAAAACGGTGGCTGATTTTAAATGCAAGATCATTGAGAATCACCTGGCAGGCTTATTTCTGAATATTGATAACCAGGAGATCTGGGTAAAACTGATCGGAACGTTTAATGCCTATAACGTACTGGCGGTTTATGCTACGGCAGTTCTTTTAAAACAAGACAAAACAAATATTCTTACTGCGCTAAGCAATTTGAATTCTGTAGAGGGGCGTTTTCAGTATGTGAAGTCACCTAACGGAATTATTGGTATTGTGGATTATGCGCACACTCCCGATGCCTTAAAAAACGTGCTTGAAACCATAAAAGATATTCGAAGCGGGAACGAGAATGTGATCACCCTGGTTGGATGTGGTGGCGACAGGGATTCTGCCAAACGCCCGGTGATGGCGGCTATTGCCTGCGAATACAGCAATAAGGTTATTTTAACTTCCGACAATC
>CAZMHW010000149.1:0-7945 GCA_964566105.1 uncultured Akkermansia sp. | reverse complement strand
GTGTTAACCGCGCGATGATAAAGTCTTTTTTAGTGAGACTCGTTAAAATAAATCCCGCCACGGAACTTAGTCTCACTCAGACAAAGTAATACTTCAGGAATTACTATTGGTGTATCAGATAGCTCAGTTTCAAAGTCATGTAAGGCATAAGTTTCAGTCCCTGACTTTCTATCTCGAATTCGCAGGGAGTTGAAATAGCTCCATAAGGATTGTTGCGTAAATTTCCCGCAATCAAATCAGTTATACTGTAAATTGTTCGCGTTTTAACCGCGTTAAATATCAGGTCACTTCCAGCAAAGAGGTTTTTATAAATTCTCAGATGCATACTTAAGCCAATTCCTGCTCCATATTCTTCCAACCGTCGGTCTTCTTTTAGCGTCAGATAAGGATAAGAGGCCGAATTCTGAGAACTTAACTCATAGTAATAATAATCTACCGTTTTGTCTTTAAAGTAAATATTCATGTACATTGCCGACAGATCTATGGAAAAGCGGAAGGACTCGGTTCGCGAAAGATCGTATTTTAAAAGGTAATTTAAGCGATAGCCTTTATTGTAATGATAAATCCCCGGAGTAAATAATTTATGATTGAAGGCAAATTCCAGACTCAGGTTTTTTTTGCTTTGGTATTCCAATCCAACAGATAGATCCCCACCTACCAGGGCAGAGGGGTAATAATGTAAAAAAAGCCCGTGCTTTGAAATAAAAGGTTCAACGGGAGGATCTTGACCGCAGAGTCGGGAACATTGACAAAAAACAAAGACTATAAAAAACGCTCTCTTCAACCCTAGAGGTAACGAAAAAGACAGGTAATTATTGTTTTGCCGAAGCAAAGTCCGGGTCTTTCCGTCTTATAGAGGATTCGTTTTTTTAGAGGATAAAAAAAGCCCCCGAAAATCGGAGGCTTTAATATTTTTGAATTTTAAGATTAGTGTTTGATTACTTTTACAATCTCTGTAACCGAGTTACTGTGTATTTTTACATAGTACACTCCTGCGGCACAGGTGTTTAAACTGATCCGGAATTTGTCAGTACTTACTGACGCTGAGTAAACAATACGTCCTGTAAGATCAATCACTTCAACCATTTTTTCATTTAAAATTCCTGACTCCACGGTAAAGTCACCACTTGTTGGACTTGGGTATACACTAACTCCTGTGTTTGCATCTTTATTTTTAACAATAGACGTACACTCGTTTACATTTTGGGTGATAGTGCTGGTATTAGTGCAACCAAGAAGGTCAGTTCCCGTTACGCTGTAGTTTGTGGACACTGTAGGGGTAATTACAATGTTGGCTGAACTTTGTGTGTTATTCCAGGTGTAAGAGTTGGCACCACTTACGGAGAGTGTAGCGGTTTCTCCTACGCAAATTAAACTGTTTGTGGTGCTTATGCTAAGTGTTGGCAGGGCGTTTACAGTTACCTGTGAAATGGCTGAGAGCGTATTAATACAACCGTTAATGTCGGTTCCTGTTACACTGTAACTACTGTTTAAGCTGGGACTAACCACCGCACTGCCACCGCTGATCGTATATGTCACTGCACCCGACGGACTAAGGGTAAATGATTGTCCGTTGCAGATGGAGCCACTGTTAACAGTAACTACCGGTAATGCGTTTACGGTAATGGTGCTCACCGCAGTGTTGCTACTTACACAGCCGGAGTTACTCAGGCCGGTTACACTGTAACTGGTGGTAGAGGTTGGACTTACAACAGAGGTTCCACCACTGTAAGAGTAATTTGCAGCCCCTGATGGACTTAAGGTATAAGTTTGACCTGAACAGATACTTGCATTATTAATTGTAACAGTAGGAGTAACATTTACGGTAACATTGCTTACCGCAGTATTTGTACAGTTGTTGATGTCCGTACCGGTTACAGTATAACTTGTAGTATTAGACGGGCTTACAATGGCCGATCCACCGCTGTAACTGTATGTTACGGCTCCTGAAGGAAGAAGTGTAAACGAATTTCCGGAGCAAATGCTTCCACTGTTAACAGTCACCACCGGGTTTGAATTTACGACTACTGTACTTACCGCTGTATTGCTGCTTATACAGCCGGGAGCACTAATGCCTATTACACTGTAGCTTGTTGTTCCTGAAGGGGTAACGGTGGCATTGCCACTGCTATAGCTATAGGTATTTGCTCCACCAGGAACTAAAACGAACGATTGACCGGCACAAATGGTACCGTTATTAATTGTCACAAGGGGTCTTGTATTCACGGTTACCGAACTCACTGCCGAACTGGTACATCCCGGCACACTGGCGCCAATGACAACATAAGTGGTGTTAGACGTTGGTGCAACAGTTGCGCTGCCACCCGCATAAGTATAAGTAGTGGCGCCACTGGCGCTTATAACAAATGATTGACCGGAGCAGATAGTGCCGCTGGATACACTCAAGGTTGGGGTAGGGCTGATAGAATAGGAAATAACTACCAGTCCGTTTCCGGAATTTGTGCCATTAGTTACTGTAGTATTTGTAAATCCTGTTGCAAAGTAATTGGTGCCACCTGCACCGCCGCCGCCGCCGCCCTGATCGTTCAATGTGCAACTGGTGGTACCGGCAGTACCGCCACCGCCGCCGCCGCCGCCAAAGTAACCGCCGCCGCCGCCGCCACCGCTCACATATGCTCCGCAAACAGCAGGCCCATTGCCACAATTTCCACCTTGTCCCGAAGTACCATTAGCGCCAACGGTTCCAGAGGCGAAAGAACAACCAATACCAGCTGCGCCACCAGTAGTACCATTACCTCCCTGGCCGCCGGCACCGGCAATGCTGTTAATGCCATTAGTACCATTACCGCCACCGCCGGCACCACCATTACCACCGGTTATAGTAGAGGAAGCACAGCCTGCATTTCCGCCGCCGCCACCGCCGCCGGCAACTATAATTCTATTGGATAAAGCTGTTCCGCCAACCCTTACATCACTGGCACCGCCACCGGCACCGGAGTTTCCGTTGCCTCCGTTTCCACCGCCGTTATAACCGGCAACAGAACCACTGGCCGCACCTCCGACGTATACATTAAGAACAGTAGATCCTGAAAGTGTATAAACCCCTGTAGCGAGGGCCCCTAATCCGCCTGTACCACCTACAGCGGCTGAAGCTGTGTTCGCGCCATTCGCACCTTTGGCTCCGTAACACGAAACGGTTATTTGTCCAACACAGGCGGGTACGGTTAATGTTTGCGCGCTACCGGTATATGCTAAAGTGAATGTGTTTACCTGAGCATGAGTCGTATTAAAAATGCCGCTTAAAAAACTTATTAAAAAAAGGAGAAGACCTGTTTTTTGACGGGCTGAAACGAAGGCCGAAGTGAGAGTTTCCCCGCCAATGGAGGGAATAATGTGTGTTTTGGAAAACGAGCGTGTCAGACTGTTTTCCGGCATGTAGAATTTTTTCATTTTTTGGATTTTATTTACGGCCGCAAATTTAGATTTGTTTTGTCAATTAAAGAATTGTAATCTTTATAATGTTTTCATATGTAAGAAAATGAATAAAAATGTTCACATAACTTAACCTGAAGTGGGCGAAATTGAAAACTAAATTTAAAAGGGTTTAACTTAAATAGTGATCAACAAAAAAGCCCCCGGATTTTTCCGGGGGCTTTGAATGTAGAGTGAAAACTCTAAATTATTGTTTTACCACTTTTACAATTTCTGTAGAAGATTTGGTTTGAATCTTAACATAGTAAATACCATTGGCAAGGTTGTTTAGATTTACCTTTACTTTTTCTGAAGCGGCTGCATTTGAATACACCACGCGTCCTGTAAGGTCAATTACTTCCAATGTTTTAGCAGTAGAATTACTTAACTCAATAGTGAATTCACCTGAAGTTGGATTCGGGTAAATTTTAACACCTTCACCAGCTCTGGTAATTTCATTAAGGCCGGTACACTCGTTTACATTCTGAACTATAGTAGTGCTTTTTTGGCAACCATTAGCGTCAGTTCCTGTTACAGTATAAACAGTTGTAGCAAGTGGGGAAATTGTGATCGTAGCCCCTGCAAACATAAAACTATTGGCACTTGTCCAAACATAACCAGTGGATGTTCCAGCTGCGGTTAATATCGCGTTTTCTTTTACACACATTTCATTCGGAGCACTGCTAACGGCAGTAACCGTAGGTAAAGGCATAACGCCAATAGACTGAACAGCGGTTCCAATACAACCAAGCGCGTTGGTTCCTAAAACAGTGTAAGTTGTATTTGCCGAAGGCGATACCGAAACGTTTGATCCGTTTGCACCGTTACTCCATGTGTAAGAATTAGCGCCAAAAGCAGTGATGATAGCAGATGAACCAAGACATACCGAAGGTTTGTTAGGGATAACGTAGATGGCTGGGGATGGGTTTACGGAAATAGATTGGTATAAAGTATCTGAACAACCTGTTAGGGTATTGGTTCCGATCACACTATAAATTGTACTATTTAAAGGTGAGTCAGAAATGGTAGATCCGTTTGCACCGGTACTCCAGGTATAGGTATCTGCACCACCTGCTGTTAATCCTACCTGATCGTTCGCACAAATGGTTGTGTTGTTCGCGCTTAACGACATAGTTGGATGGTTTGGAGAAGTTTCATCACAAGGAATAGTGATCGAAAGATCATCCCATGACAGGTATTGTGCCGAAGACGAAGTGTTTCCTGTGCCTCTTACGGCTATGTAATAAAGCCCGGAGGTTGGAACAGTAAACGTATTTGAAAGTGATTTGTAAACGTTACTGATGGCCGGTCCGTTAGTGGTAGCAATAGTTACCTGTCCGGTTGCAGTTTGTGTAGTTCCGTAAAGGATCGATAAATCTGTCCAGTTATTATATCCATAATATTCAGTTTGATACCACAAAGCCGCTGAATAAGTAACTCCGGCATTAAGATAAATACCGTTCGTATAAAAATACCTTACACCTCCGGGATTGTAGTAAAAGGAAGCAAAATTGTTCCCAGTGCGTGGAGTTCTTCCCAAAGTATTGGAAGATGTGTTGGTTTGACAATTCGTAGGCAAGTTACTTGCAGACCATGAACAATTAGGCAATTTATTAGCCACACCAATACCTTCAAATCCTTCATAATAAGGAGCGGTAGTAGTGTAAACCGGCGCTACAGTAGCCGGATAAGGTGAGCTGGTGGTGGTACCTGCTACGTTGGTACAGGTAATCACAGCCTGATACCAGGTATTTACCGTTACGTTAGGAGCTGAGTAATACGCAGTGGTTGCACTTGGTATCGACGTGTATGGACCTACGGAAGAAGTTGTTGAGGACTGCCATTGGTAAGTAATACCACCGCTGGCAGCAGAATACGTGTTGGTAACGTTCATAGGAACGGATCCATTAGGACAAATAGCTGCAGTTGGACCAACTGCTGAGTTGGCAGATGGAATACTTGAACATGGCACCGCCGGTACTACGTCAATACCAAAGTGAGCTACAGTAGCATCCACACCTGTATAGGCTGTACTTCCGTAGTTACCGTACTGACGGCCACTTCCAGGTCCTGCAGGACTTGTTTGACACTGGTTCATTCCGGTAGCGGAACTTGCATTTTGTTCCACATCTATAAATAAAGGTTGATTTGGGTCATAAAAAAACGGAGTACTGAGTGTAAAGGAGATCCAACCACCCGCTGTTCCGGTTTTGGTAACATTGGTTCCCGAAAACACATTTGTAAATCCTGTCTCAAAGTTTCCTCCTCCGGCAAACTGGGTAATACCTTGTTTTAATCCGATGTTTAAAATGGGATAAGTATTTGTTCCGGAGGTGGCCATCATAAAATAGATCACCGTAATGTTGTTACCTGAGGTAACTGTTCCAAGACTGTTAGCATTGATACGCCATTGGATTTTTTTTGTGGGGTTGCCCCAGGGAAAGGCATTGCTACCGGCAATGGTGTTGTAGTTAAAGAATGTGGGTTGAGCCCATAGACTTACCGTTGCCATGAGAAGTACAATCGATGAATAGATTTTTTTCATAGTCATAGTTTTGAATGTGCCTACTCTGGGATACGATTTTCGGCGATCTCGTTTAGTTAGTTGTGTGTTAAGAGTACCTGCGTAAGTAAAAGAGTGCAGTGTGTTTACAAGGCGCAATATTCAAATATAGTAAATAAAGTGTTCGGATACAAATTTTTTGAATAAAAATTACCGAAATGTTAAATGTTTTTTTACCTGAATTTAAACAGATGTTAATTTCTAAAACGGACGTTAAAGCACAAGATGTTTTGTGTTTAGTGTGCGCCTGAAAATTCAATCTCCCGAATGGCTTTGTTCTGATAACGGGATAAAAAAATGAGCATACAAAGTGCTCCTGTGAATGCCAACAGCATATCCGACTGTGTGTCCCACACATAACCCTGAGTGCCTAAAAATGCCTCGGCAGATTGTCCCGAAATGCTTGCCACGAACCATTCCAGAAACTCGTAAAACGCACTTATGCTTAAGCAAACACAAACCGTTAAAAAAGATAACCAGCCCCCGGGCTTTACCAACTGTTTTCTGATAAATAATTCTCTCACGATTAACGCGGGCACAAAGCCTTGTGTAAAGTGTCCCACCTTATCGTAGTTGTTTCGGCTCTGGTGTAACACTTCTTTTATCCAGTCAAACAGCGGCACTTCGGCATAGGTGTAATGACCTCCCACAAACAAAACATAGCAGTGCAAAAGAATCATAATGTAGGTAAGGTAAGTAAAACGAAATTTTTTAAATGTCAATACAAGGATAAGCGCACCAACAATACCAGGAAATACCTCCAGAAACCAGGTAAAACTATCGTGTGGATGAATGCCAGAAATAATCAGGCCTGCCAAAAAGAAGAAAATGAGAATCCAGTATTTTTTCATGGTGTAACTTGTTTAAGGTCTTAATCTATTCATAAATCCACAGCAAGGTAGGTTTTTTTGTTTTCTTCAGGAGGTTGTCAATTTTTCGCATTAGATCGTTGGCAATTACCGGACATCCCAAGCTCCAGCCCAGGGGGAGATAGTTGGGATAAATCTCTTTTTCAGAAACCTGATCGTAGGAGTGTAAAACCACATTACGAATGGCGGCGTTGGAATTGCTTTTTTCAAGTCCATGCATTTTGTAATGAATGTTGATACCCCAGTTACTCCAGGCTCTTTTGCCTAGTTTGTATTTCCCAATCGAAGTGCAGTTACTTCCAATTTCATTACTGTATACGGGTTTTGCATAAGTACTGTTCTTGCCAATGCCATGGCAGACCAGGCCTGAAGCGATCACTTTTTTTGTGCTCAGATCATAAACGTAAAATCTGTTCTTGCCCGAATGAATGGAAAGATCAATTAAAAAACAGAAGTCTGTGTTCAAATTGTTTTTTTTACAAAAGGTTTGTGCCTCCGCACCTTTTTGTGAGAGTTCTCCCAACGGTTGAGCCTGAACACAGGATAAAACGAAAAGGAAGATGGGTAAAAGAAAAGACCTGATTTGGATGAAACGCATCATAGAGGAATGACACGAATTTACAAATTAGATAAATAAGAGTACTGCTTTGCTTACGTTTTTTAACACGCAAAACGAGTGGTAAGGCTGGTGTTTAAATTCTGAAATTATCTATCTCAACTTCCATTTTTCAGCCAGTCTCGCGTTAAAACCTTCGCCTTCCTTAGGGTTTGGTTCTCCTTTGCCTGTGGAGATCAGTTTATAGAGACTATTCCGGATGTAACCGGTCCAGGCATCGTTGCAGACCTGGTAGCATTCGTAAGTGGGTACAAGTCCTTCGTGTATAAATTTTACCCTGGTTTTATTTCCTTCTTCCGAGAGCTCGAAGATGAGTTTTGTATCCACCCATTCACGTTTGTCCTTCGTGAAGTTGAATTGATTCTCTATTACCTGGTAGACGAGTTTTTTGTTGGCAACACGCTCCACGAGTTTGATCTTACAGAGATGGATGTCTTTGTAATGATAGAAAAAGACTTCGTTGAG
>CAZMHW010000148.1:0-7993 GCA_964566105.1 uncultured Akkermansia sp. | reverse complement strand
GTGTGTGTTACAAGCATCTCACGTAACTTAACAAATAACTCGATTAATTTAATACTTATCTGTACGGCTCTTTCACTTTTCAGAACATTAGCAAGCATCAGAACCCCATGCTCTGTAAACGCATAAGGGAGGGTTCCTCCGAGGTGACCCTTTGAAGGTATCGCATTTTGCGATACCATAATTTCTACCTCTTTTTCAGTTAACTGAAACATAAAGTTTTTTGGGAATTTTGAAAGATTTCGTTTTACCTGTTCGCGAAGTCTAATGGCTTTAACACCGTACAACTTAGCTAAGTCTTTGTCGAGCATCACTTTTTCATTTCTAAGAAAATAAATTTTATTTACAAGCGTTTCGTCGGGAATTACGGCCACTGTTGTTTGCTTTTTCATTCAGATATTGGGTTTAGAATTACGGGCAATTTAGCAGAAAATTTTTTTTCACAAAAGTCTTTGTCTATAATCTGTAGAATATGTACCCCATTTTTTGATATCTTTATTTTTACAAATCGAAATGGAATGAAAAGAGTTGCGTTTATATATATGTGTTTGATTTTCTTTTTGTCAGGAAGAAGCGCCGACACCACCCGTGTTTTATTCATAGGAAACAGTTTTACCTATTTCAACAACATGCCTCAAATGGTAAAATCTTTTGCCGACTCTGCAGGCATCGCGATGACTTTTTCGATGCACGCGCCTGGTGGCGTTTCCGTGGGAGATACCGCCCAGGGAACTCTGGCACACATGAACAATCCTGCGGTGTATACCATGATTCGTTCGCAGAAATGGGATTATGTGGTCATTCAGGACAATCAGGGACGTTTTGTAAGAGACTCAGCTCAATTTCCGGGTGCGAGTAAAGTGGTGGAGGGGCATATAAAAATAAGAGATTCAGTGCTTGCAAATAACTCCTGTGCAAAGGTTGTGTTGTTTGGTGGCTGGGGAGTAAAGAACGGTTTGCCGCCCTATGGAAACACTGGCATTGAAATGATCCGCCGCATTCTCACCAACTATTATGTGTTGAACGATACCATGAACGAAGTGATTGCCCCCATTGGAGAGGCCTGGATAAAAACCATAAATTATTTACCTGGTACAGATCCCTGGAGTCCGGACCAACAGCACCCAAGCCAGGAAGGGAGTTACCTCACAGCGGCTGTAATTTTTTCAAGCGTCTTTCAAATGCCGGTAAAAAACATTAACTACCATGCCGGAATTCCGGGTGCAGTGAGTAATGTCCTAAAAGCCTATTCGGATACTGTGCTCGCTAATCCCGGTCTGCACACGCATTATAACCTGGGTGGAGCGGAACGGATCACGATTCAGATGAACGGAAATGTGTTGCAGTTGAACGGGACTTATAGCAGTTATGCCTGGTACAGGAACGGTATTTTGCTCGGTAACACGCCTACGGTGACTCTGAGTGGAAATGGAACCTACAGTTGCTTTGTGATAGATGCCACTGGCTGCAGGATAAAAAGCTGCACGTTCAAGTTTCTTACCAGTGGTATAAATGTAGTTGATGGTGCGGAGTCGTCTGTAGTGGTGTATCCCAATCCGAGCTGCGGCGGGGACGTATGGGTAACCGGCACAGGTCTTTCAGGTATAGAAGTATTTGATGTAAGTGGAAAGAAGATCAGTCCCGAAGTTTCTGAACACGGGGGAAAGATACAAGTCAATACCTCCGGATTGTTACCGGGATATTATTATTTAAAAGTGAAACAAAATGCCAATCCACGGTATTTCAAGATTCTGGTAAGTCCATAATTGTCAGTAGCTATTTTTTACTATTCACCTTTGCAGGCTTATTCGCAGGTTATTGCTCTGTCAACGTTTTCACATTATCGTCCGGTATACGATCGATTAAATAATTGTAAGGGTCAATACCGGCCTGATCGGGTTCTTCTTTGGTTCGGAAGGTGAAAGTGTTTTCTTTTTGAGTCACTTTTACACGTTTCAGAACAAGGGGTTTTCCCAATTTTGCTTTGCCCTCAGGCTCTGCAAAAACAGCCACATCGATGTAGTCTGAAACAGGCATGATGCTTTCTTTTCCCAGAGAATCGGCCCTGAATTTTTCAGAAGTGGTTTTTAGGGTAACTTCAAATGCATCGCCCACCTTTTTGTAATTCGCTTCTACCAGACGGTTAGAGAAGAGCGTAATGTTTTCAAACAGATCCGAAATGAGATAATGAAGACTGTCCGGGGTAACCCGTTTGAACGCCCTTACGGCTGATAATGATGTAGGATAGGGTGCTTGTTTGTAAGCAAAGGTGTCGAGCAAAGACTTCAACGCCATATTTACCTTATCTTCACCGATCATTTCTTTTAAATAATACATCACCACGCTTGCTTTCTGGTAATGTATGTATTGCTGACTTTCGGTGCGCATCAAAGGACGTTCAGCTTCAAACTCATTGCTGCGGCCACGCAGGTAGCCATCCATTTCGTATTTCAGAAACTTTTTCATTTTGTCTTTGCCGTATTCTTTTTCCATCACCATCAAGGCGGAGTATTGCGCGAAGCCTTCACTCATCATTTCACTTCCCTGCATAGAAGCACCACAGAGCTGATGTGCCCAGTATTGATGCCCCATTTCATGAGCCACTACGTAGTACACCTGGTCAATGTCGTTTTCGGTTACGTTTCTCAGATCGGCGATGAATCCAATATTTTCACTGTACGGCATAGTTCCCGGAAATGCCTGGGCAAAACTCTGGTATCTTGGGAACTCAATAATGCGACATTGTTTGTGGTAATACGGCCCGAAATTTTTGGTATAATAATCCAGGGATTTTTCGAGACTTTTCATCATGTTTGGCACATTGTAAGCGTGCTCTTTGACGTAGTATACTTCCAGATCAATCCCGTTCCAGCGCTTACGGGCCACTTCATAACGGGCCGAAAGAAAAGAATAGAAATTTAAGGACTTCTGGTCGAGACGGTATTTAAAATATTTTTTTCCGTCTTTGTTCCAGGTTTTTTCCAGAGATCCCGGGGCAATGGCTATTTGATCGGGCGCTGTGCTGATGGTTGTGCTCACTTCCACCCAATCGGCATCGGAACTGATGTAGGTGTTGGCTCTCGCTTTTAAATTTGTTTCGTCCAGTTTGGCCATCCTGATCTTTTTTGGAAGACCTAATTTGGCGCGTTTGTTTTTATCGTCTATTTCGAGGCGTTCGACATAGCCCAGCTTGGGAAGGATATCCCAGCTGTGAAAAAAGGTGCCGTTCTGAGTCAGTTGGTTAAAACTTACTTCGTTCTCAAAACCATGATTGAACTTAAAAACGTCCACCTGCACCAAAACGGAATCACCGGGCAATAGCGCTTTGTTTAAATTAAAGATGCGGTAACCAAGGCGGTTATCTCTTAATTTTAACGTGGAGCCTCCAATGTCTATGAAGATACTATCTGAGAGTGTTGGAAGTGTAAAATGCAGTTCGTTTATTTTTTCAATGGAAGTGTTTTTAGCCCAGGCATCAATATGAGCAATCATGTTACGCTCGTTTGGGTCGAGGTCTATGACGTAATTGAGTTTGTAGAAACGTGGTTGCGCGAGGTTCTGGTATTTTTTGTAAGTTTTTTCATAATCTACCTGTTCTCTTTCTTCAGTATCCGGCGATTTGGAAGTGTTTAAAATTTTGGTGTTGTAATACACAAAACCACCACACAGGATAAAAAGAAGGAGTGTTGCAGAAAATGGAATTTTGTTTTGGAGCAAGATCGTTTTTGCGTGTTTGCTCCGTTGTCTGAATTCCGAGTCTTTTCCACGTGTGTAAAAGGCATAGATTACAAAGCACAAGAGGAGACAAAAGAGCGTCCAGTAAATATTAAACCAGGTAAGTCCTTTTACATACGGTCCAAATCCGTTCATATCAGAATAAATAACTTCCGGTGTGCCGCCAAATTCAAGCATATTTGAATTGAGTTCCAATAAGTTCCAGATAAATTGGTTCAGGATCACAAAAGCAACTATCACAAAGTAAGCGATGTAACGGTTGTTGATCAGATAGTGCATGAGCAGAGCAATGACGATCAGGTAACTGAAAGACAAAAGGTCGATGACAAGCAGTGATTTCACATACACACCTACCTCGTAACGGGTGTAACCAAAAATGGTCTGCATGAACATACCAATGAGCATGGTCAGGAAAAGGATAAGTGCCACCACGAGGATCATCGCTAATAATTTGGATGTAAAGAGTAAGCCTGTTTTTAGCGGACTCGCATCCTGGATTTCGTTAATTTTTACGTCTCGCTCTTTCCACACCAATACACCGCTATAAAAGGTAATCATGGACACGAGGAATAAGTAAAACGCGCCCCGGATGGAATCGATTACATCGTAGGTAACAGGGTATTGGTCGGCGCCATACCTTCCGGTGAAGCTGGTCATAGAGTCAACCAGGTTCATCAACCCAATTACGGTGATGATGATGAAGGCGGGATTTTTGATAATGGAGCGGGTTTCGGATTTAATAAGAAACCAAAGTGTTTTTAAAGAATAAGGGTGCGTTTCAGGAGCTTTGTAAGTCTTTGCCAGATCAATCAATTTTGGACTTTCTGTTTTTTGTTTCTTTTCCTTTTTTACTTTTTCTTTTTTGGTGTTAAATGAGAACTTAAAATAGGAGACAAATAGAATCCCAAAACTGATCAACAACCAAAGAATTCTGTTGAACAACAATGGACCGTTAAGCGCAACGGCGGAGGTGTTTTTCTCGTCAATTGTTAAGTATTTGGAAATGATTCCAAGAGGCCTGAATCCAAAAGGATCCAGGAGATTAGCTAACCATTCTTTTTCGATGTCGCGGGTAAAACCTTGTGACAAGGCATAAAGCACAAGTATTACCATGGCTCCGATAAAAGAGATCATATTACTTCTAAAGATCACCGCCAGGGCATAAAGCCACACGCCTGTAATAATCACATTAGGAATTCCAAAACACACTAATCCCATCAAATGGCCCGACCAAATAACATCGCCGTAGCGGTCAGGGTTCGTCCAGGGCATAAGCGGCCCGAGTAAACTACCCAGTGATACTCCCAGCAGAGGAATCAGGGCGATGCTGGCAGCTCCAAGAAACTTTCCGAAATAATAATCTTGTTTCTGGATCGGAGATGAAAAAACAAACTGATACATGTTGTATTGAAAGTCACGACTGGCGCTGGCGTTCATAAAGGCTGTGGTCATCAGCAAACAAATCAGTGACATGATGCCGTAATAATTTTGCACAACAAAAGGGGCGTTCTTGTGAACGCTCCCCACACTTCCACCTACAACTATGTTATCGGAAGAGACTGCTCCAAAAATCAACAGGGTGTTGATGATGAGGAAGATCCACAACATAGGGGAACTCAGCCAGTACTTCCATTCGTATTTAATAAATTTCCACATGGTTTTAAAGGCTGAGGGTTACACTAATTCGTTGATTTTGGCAAAAAATACATCTTCCAGATTTTCTTCGGCAAGATGAAAACCATTGTCCGGATTATTCTCAGCGAATACGTGAATAAGGGGTTTGCCTCCTACAAGTTTATCTGAAATCACTTTGTAATCTGACTGGTATTTTGGTAGTTCCATTTTGTTAACTGTTTTCTCCCATACTTTTCCTTTTATCTGACGCAAAGCTTCGTCTGTATTGCCGCTGAACAATAATTTCCCTTTGTCCATAATAGCCATTTGGGTACAAAGCTCACGCACATCCTGCACAATGTGTGTGGAGAGAATGACAATGATATTTTCACCAATCTCACTTAAGATATTATAGAAGCGGTTCCTTTCACCCGGATCCAGGCCGGCTGTGGGTTCGTCCACAATGATGAGTTTAGGATCGCCGATCAAACACTGCGCGATGCCAAAACGTTGACGCATACCGCCGCTGTAACTGCTCACCGATTTTTTTCGGTGTTCGTACAGATTTACTTTTTCCAGAAGCTGTTGTACCATTTCTTTTCTTTCTCCTGTATGATTGAAGCCCTTTAAAACAGCAAGATAATCAAGAAGGTCTGTGGCTGAGGTACGTGGGTATACGCCAAATTCCTGCGGTAAATAACCCAACACTTTACGCACGGCTTCTTTGTCTTTCAAAACATCGATTTCACCCAGCATGGCACTGCCACTGTCAGCATCCTGTAAAGTTGCCAGCGTGCGCATAAGAGACGATTTTCCGGCCCCGTTCGGACCCAATAAGCCAAACATCCCCTTATTAATGTTAAGAGAAACGTTATTCAGGGCATGCACCCCGTTGCTGTACTGTTTGTTTAAATTATTTATCTTTAAAATCATGACGCGTGTATTTGGTTTAAGACGTTAATGGGTTCAAATAAGTTACAAGATATTTTCTTTTGGTGCACACTTCGCCGGGACTTATATAAACAGTAATCTTAATGTGTTGTCCGGTAAATGAATGGTATGACTGGCATTTGTCATTTTGAAAAAACAATAAATTCGATATATTCGTAAAAAAATCATGGCACTCATTTCCCATTTAGCGACGATCGTTTCCATTTCAGAGTCTCTGGAAAAAGAAATTCGTTCTATTGCAAAAACGATTACGGTTCCGAGAGGGGAAAATATTATCAGTATCGATAAACGCTGCGAGAGTTTATTTTTTATTGAAAAGGGTTTGTTGCGGGGGTATTATTTTGACGAGGACAAAGAAATTACCAATTGGTTTGCCGCCGAGGAAGAGTTTGCAACCTGTTTTTATTCCTTTATTGTAAAAAAACCTTCTTTTGAATTTGTTCAGGCGCTTGAAGATTGCGTTTTAACCGAGATAAGTTACGCTTCTCTGCAGGGACTGTATTCCCGTTTTCCGGAGTCAGAACGCATCGGGAGAATAATTACAGAGAACTATTATATCAAACTTGAAGAACGTATCTTGAGTCTTCAGTTTAAAACCGCAAAGGAGCGTTACCAAAAATTACAAAATAGTAAAGCACATCTTTTGCAACGCGCCTCCCTTGGACAAATAGCTTCCTATCTTGGTATTAGCCAGGAAACACTCAGCCGGATCCGCGCCGAAGTGTAAAAAAGAGTTAAGAGTTTTCTTTTTGATAATTGTCAAAAGGTCTCACTTTTCTTCCATCTAATTTTGACCCCATAATTAAAAACAAAAATTATGAGTCAAAGACCATCTAATGCTTTTATCGGTGCTTCCTGGGTTGCTTTATTGGCGGGAATTGTATCCTACAACGTAGGCTTATGGAATGCAAACATGTATCTGAATGAAAAAGGATACTATTTCACAGTGTTAATGTACGGACTGTATGCCGCCGTTTCTCTGCAAAAAGCAGTGAGAGATGAGCTTGAAGGGATTCCCGTAACCAACATTTATTATGGTATCAGTTGGTTTTCGGTAGCACTCTCCGTTTTGTTGCTGGTGATCGGTTTGTGGAATGCGGATCTTGAAAGAAGTGAGAAAGGGTTTTATGGCATGTCCTTTACCCTTAGTTTATTTGCGGCAGTAGCGGTTCAAAAAAACATCCGTGACAGTTTGCGAGCAACGAAAGAAGAGGAGAAAAATCAGGAAGAGATTTCTTCTCACCAATAAGTACGAACATGTCGGATAGGCTCGGTTTAAAACACGGAATAGTCTGTGGTATTTCCCTGCTTGCAATTGGCTTCATTTACTCAATGGATCCAATCGCGCAGAGTTCGGATTACCACGAATTTGCAGACACGCGCACTATTTTAAAAGTTCCTAATTTCTGGAACGTGGTGTCAAACCTTCCGTTTTTGATGATTGGTTTATCCGGCATGGTTTGTTTTTTTAAACCAGTTAAACACCAGGGGAAAGATGACCTGTCTGCCAACAGACTTGTTTTTTTTATCGGGATATTTTTAACAGGGATAGGATCTTCTTATTATCATCTCCACCCGGACAATGCAAGTCTTCTCTGGGATCGTCTGCCTATGACGATCGCGTTTACGGCATTTTTCTCACTTGTGCTTGGAGAATTTATAAGTGTCAGAGCAGGGCAATGTAGTCTGTTCCCAT
>CAZMHW010000147.1:4274-7997 GCA_964566105.1 uncultured Akkermansia sp. | reverse complement strand
GCCATAATGCACACCGTGTCCTTATTAAACGGCAGGTCTTCTTTTTCTGTCACAATGTTATAGCCGTAAAAAGGTTTCTCGATGGAGCTGGCACGAATGGTGGTAGGAACAGATCCGTCTATGTCGCAGGTAACATCGGCTATAACGGAAATATGAAAATCAGAAGCCTTCATGTCTTTTTTCGAAAACATCTTTGGCGCTCTGGGATCCCAGTAGTGCGTGGAGATGTAGAGGTCGGTTACTTTTGTAAATGGAGGGAATCTAGAGACGAAATGTTCGGGGTGCATAAAAAAATCGTTCAGATCAAAATTATGATCGTTTGGTCTTTCTACATAATCGCGTGGATTCAGCTGACAATATACCGGTTCACGGAAAGAGGCCATTAAAAATTCTTCCGGGGTTACTTTTCTGATCTTAAGGGCGCTCAGGGTTTCAATAGCACCGTTCGCTACGCGCCCGCCACCTGTAAGTGCAATTTTAATGTTAGGAAGTTTGGCACGTTTAAGTTCTTCTTCCATTTCCGCTTTATCCCGGCATTGGTTTGCAGGTTTTAAACGGAACAGGTCGTATTTCAGGCCATAACCTAAAATACCATTGTAAGCGCCAACAATCCCCGCGTAACGGCCGAAACCAATGATACGGTTGTTGTTTTTATCGGTTAAGGTTTCGTAATCAATCATCTGAATCTTTTTCTCGATAAGACCCTTGATGAGTTTTTTATTGTGCGGCTGTTTTTTTATGGTGTGCGAAAAGAAAAAATACTTTTTATTCGCAATCAGTTTTTCAACGGGGACTTCTTTTACACCCATAAGTATGTCGCAGTCGCTCAGGTCTTCCTGCAGGGTGACACCGAAAGAGGTATATTCCTGGTCGGAGTAACAACGAATGGTACTCGGTTGTACTACAATTTCAACATTAGGGTATTGTTTGGTGAGTTCGGAACAAATCAAAGGGGTTAGCGGAACACGTTTGTCCGGTGGGCTTTTTTCCTCTCTCAGGACTCCTATTTTGAACTTTTGCATAACTAATTCGTATTTTTACAAAGATAACATTTATGCCATTTTTAAGGGTATTTTACGCGTTTATTTTTTTTGTCTTAGGCCTTATTAGCACTGCTTATTCACAAAAAAAAGAACTTCTCGTAACAAAAAAGTATGCGCCTGCTCAGTTGCAGGAGGATGCCACTGTTTTGCGGGATGTTTTGTTGCGCATGCACCCCGTGATCGGTATCTATAAGCCCAGAACTTATTATGAGCAATTACTGAACGGTTTCATTTCATCTTTAAAGGATAGTTTAACGGAGAAACAATTTCGTATTAAAGTAAAGCTGATTGTGGACGAATTGCATTGCGGTCATACCGAGGTATTGTATTCGACCGCGTTTTACAAGGAGGTAAACAAACAAAAGTGGAATTATTCCCCCTACGTGTTTCTTCCTGTAAAAGACAAAGCTTACATGATCGCTAATCTGAACAAGAAGCAAGACAGTAGTTTGAAAAAGGGGGTAGAAATAACCCGTATAAATGGAATTACCGTGGACTCTATGTTGCGTTATTCACGTCGGTTTGTGAGTGCTGACGGATTTAATAAAACTGCCAAAGAGCATTATGTGCAATTGGGCTTCAATAATTATTTTGTAGGTCTGTTCGGAAGACCTGATACTTTTGAAGTGGAGTTTAAAGAGGGTAAATCCTCCCGAAACGTCAGATACGCTGCCTTTAAACCTAAAAGTATGCCGAGTTTGCCACTGGGCGCAAAGGACGATAGTTTATTCACGCGTTTTAAAAATGCAAAAATGGGGTACCGTTATTTGGATGAAGGCAAACAAACCATGGTTTTAAAATTGGAAAAATTTTCGCACAAGGGAGATGCCAGGGCTTACCGGAAAATATTCAGGAAATTAAAAAATAATCATACGGAGAACCTGGTGATAGACCTTAGGGGAAACGGTGGTGGGAGCCTGGCAAACAGTTACCGTTTATTGAGTTATTTGCTGGATACCGCCAGCAACCAAACTCTTCGCACCAGCATTAAAAATTATCCTTTCAGAAAATACACCCGCGGTAACATTGCCTTTAAAATGACACGTCTTGCCTACCGGCTCATTGGAACCAAAAAAACAATGCACGATACCGATGATTTTATTTACACCATCAAACCCCGCAAAAAAAATCATTTCGATAAAAAAATCTATGTGCTAATCAATGGCGGTTCTTTTTCCGCCTCCTGCCTGGTGGCAGCCTATTTAAAGGCTGATAAAAAAGCAGTATTTATTGGCGAAGAAACAGGAGGAACAATGGAAGGTTGTAACGCCGGCATCACTCCCTTTTATAAACTGCCGAATACCAAATTAAGAGTGAGAGTTCCTGCATTCAGAATTGTGCATGACGTTTGTCCTGCCATAACGGGTCATGGTGTTTTACCTGATTATGTGGTTGAATATACTTTGTCGGACATTCTCTCCAAAAGAGATCTCGAGCTTAAAAAAGTAAAAGAATTGATCAATAAGGCTCAATAGCTTTTACCATTTCGGTTAATTCCTTGTCGTTAGTGGAGTTGAGGGCCTGCATGTTTTCCTGCCAGGCGTAAATAATAAAAAAATGATCCTCCACTTTAGCAAAATAACGGTACACTTCGTAAGATTTGGACTTTGTTTTGATATCCGTAAAGTTTGATTTTTTACGTTCAAAAGAGATCTCATTCATTCTCACACGGTCAAATTTAACAACATCTTCAAACCTTAACGAACCAACGGAATTTCTTTTGGTGGAATCGAGTCCGGACTGAGTGCTGGGATATACAAGCACATTCATTTTTCCGTCTTTGTGTGATTTGGAGAAGAGAATCCCGGAACAATGACAGAGACTGTTACCCGATTCTTCCCAGGATGTTTTTCCGCCAAATTCTTCGGCATTCCAGCCGGCGGGCGGTGTATATTTTAATTTCAGGGTTTTTGATTTTACGGTTTGGGCGCCTGCGGCCATTGAGAGGCAGATGAGGGCGAAACATAACAGGTTTTTCATGGCGTTTAATTTTAGTTAAATGTAATTAAATAAGAATTTATTGCAAGCGGAATTCGTATCTTTGTAGTATAGTTCTTTAATTTCATGGGTCCGACCGGTTTTGACAGTAAGCGCATTAGATAGGTAAGCACGTAGAGCGTTGTAAGACGAGCTCTTTAAACTGAACTTTCAAAACTTTTATTTGGCGAAGATAACTCTTACGCTATGGCTGCTTAATCTAGGATTTAGCAACCTTTGCCAGCCCGAGAGCTAAACTGCTCTGCGCTTGGGATTTTGGCATCATAAATGTGTAGTTTGTTTTAGCGATGCTATTAACTAAAACAATATTAGTAGATAAGTTGGAGTTTGGTTTGAATTAACGCCTGGCTTCAATCGAAAATCAAGTTAGTACTAAACGTGTAGAAAGCTTATTTATTCCTTATTTGGACGAGAGTTCGAATCTCTCCGGATCCACTGATAAATGCAAAATGAGGTCCGCGATAGCGGGCCTTTTTTGTTTAGTGGAGCAAGCGTTGAAAGCTCTTCGCTTTCAAAAGCGCAGCTACGCTAAACAAAAACCGCTGCCTTAGCAGCGGCATTTTGCATTGTGACTCCGGGAAAGGAGAGCTCTTTTCCGGAGGAAAAAATCTCTGTTTCGTGATTGATGCTTTCAAAAGCGCAGCTACGCTAAACAAAAACCGCTGCCTTAGCAGCGGCATTT
>CAZMHW010000147.1:0-4174 GCA_964566105.1 uncultured Akkermansia sp. | reverse complement strand
TGCATTGTGACTCCGGGAAAGGAGAGCTCTTTTCCGGAGGAAAAAATCTCTGTTTTCGTAAATAATGCTTTCATGAGCGTAGGGTGCAAAACAAAAAACAGCGTGAGAAACAGGTTGCTTTACATTTAGATTTTCGGTTAGGTGAGATCATTGTCAGATAATCTCCGGATCCACAGAACTAAAAACCCTTGAAAGCATTGTCTTTCAAGGGTTTTTTATTTTAAGGTTAGTTGGAATAGGGGGCGGAGGGCGGAAAAGGAGAACACAATAGTTCGGTAAAGTGGAATAGCATTTTAGGTTTGAACGAATTGTAGGGGCTAATAAACTAGATGAGTGGAAGGTTATTGCGGATGCAGCAAATTATGACAAAGTAGCACCAAACATTGACGATGTTAAGATAGTTTCTGGTAAAAGGTAAGTCATGATTCGTAGTATTGTCATTGTAAATAAAGTTGGACTGAAACTTGCTCAATGTGGTAAGAAGGAAAATCTTATTCGTTTGAAGTAAACACCTCAGTGTCAAACTATCCATATTCATTCAAATTTTTAAAAGGTACATGCGAAGTTCAGTAAAGGGATAACTCAACAACGAAAATAGTTGTGGTTTTTGATTTTAAGTATAAAAACAAATTCCGGAACATTCTAATTCACCCAATTTTGAAGACAGAATTCAAGAAAACTGGCAATGACCTTTTAGATAATTGGCAGAAAATGCTGGAAATGGGAAGGATATCGGAAATAGCTTAAGGTGTA
The DNA here is from genome assembly GCA_964566105.1 of uncultured Akkermansia sp. GTDB lineage: Bacteria > Bacteroidota > Bacteroidia > B-17B0 > Aurantibacillaceae > Aurantibacillus. The sequence continues at coordinate 3,421 of CAZMHW010000147.1, read as the reverse complement.
TTAGTTTTCGGCTTTTTGATTTGTTCTAAATTCAAATAGAGGAATTCACTCATTACAGTATCACGCTGGTATAAAACGAAAGAGATCTTATGAAACAAGGTCGACAAAATACTCGAAATAAAATCACGAAACAATTGCACCTTATTCCATAAATAGAAGTAAGGGAAAGGTAATTCCTTTATCAAGGACTGCGTGAGGGTAAAGTTAGCGATTCTATTTTTTAATTATTTAAAATATAAGATAGGGGGAAGCTCAATCTGTATTGTCTTTAGCTATAATTTAAAATTCTTCTTATGATAAATAGTAGTAAATGCAGCAGAATCGCTATTTCATTAGCATTGATTCATCCTCTGGGATTAATTCCAAGAAAAACTAAATATCGTCCAAAAGGTATGAGTAAATACCTTTATGCTTCCCTATTCATGGGGATATCTTTGTCCTCTTGTAGGAAACATGAGGTAGTAATAGATACTTCGAAAAAAGAAAGTGTTAAAGAGATTCTAATAGCAGAGTCAAAAACTCAGAACTTGAATTCGCTTGCTTTTTGCGTAGTTAAAAAAGATTCGATTTTGTGGACTGATGCGATAGGATATGCAGATATCAAAAACAACAAATTAGCAACGCCTGAAACCCGTTATTTAATAGCGAGTATATCTAAAGTAATTACAGCTACCGCAGTTTTTAAACTGATAGAAGAGGGAAAAATAAATTTAGATGAAGATATTAATACATATTTACCATTTAAGGTTAAAAACCCACATTTTCCCAACAATAAAATAACTGTTAAGATGCTGCTTAATCATTCGGGCAGTATTGCTGAAGGTTATTTAAGTGTAGACGGATATAGTTGGAATGAGGATAGCCCAACTCCTTTGGGTATTTGTAACCGAGATTTTTTTGAAGAAGGCCGGCAGTTTTATTCCCAAAAAAATTTTTATAAGTACGAACCTGGTAGTGTAGGAAACTATTCTAATATGGGATATTCTTTGTTAGGTTACATAGTTGAAGTTGTAAGTAATCAGCCATTTGATTTGTTCTGTAAAGACAAAATTTTTCTTCCATTAGGAATGAACAAAACGGAATGGCGTTTAAAGAACATACCCTTTGATGAATTGGCAATACCCTATAGTTTATATTTCAACTCAAATAAACCTCATTTCACTTTTCCTGATTATCCTAACGGCGGTTTAAGGACTACAGTAATTGATCTTTCGAAAATTTTGAGAATGCTAATCATGAAAGGTCACTACAAGGGCTTGGAAATACTAAAAGCAAGTACAATCGAACTGATGCAAACTCATTTATTGTCCTTTTCAGTTGGTCCCGAAAAACTGGATATGGGGTTGGGTTTATATGGTACCGATATAAAAGGCAAGTTGCTTCTTGGGCACGGTGGAAATGAACAGGGAACATCTACTGCTATGCATTACGACAAAGACACTCAAGTAGGCGTTATAATTTTCACAAATACAACCGCTGCCAATCTTAATCAATCTATTTATTCACTTTATAAATTTGGAACACAACAATGAAAAATTTTATCACAATGTTTTGCGTGGCAATTATAGGCGCAGGTGCAACTACAGCACAGGAATTTAATAACAATGGAACGAATAAATTGAGAAGATTTGGGTACAGTGCTTCTTATTATTCTATTAAAAGCAGTTCTTTTGGTTGGCAACTAGGTGTTGAAAATTATTTGGCTACAACCAAAAATTATCAGGTAATCGGCTCATTAAATTTGTCTAATTACTCTGTTGAGAGTGTTTACACCGCAGTTACCCTAAATCCGAGAATTGGATTTAGATATACCAGTAATTTTGGATTTGTATTAGAAAACGCCATTGGTTTTGGATATCTTCATAGGTTTTACAAGTACAATGATTATGGTGTTAATGCAAACGGAGATGTTGTTTCTAAACGTAAAGCTTCTCAGGGTTCTGCTATGCCAAATTTTATGCTGGGCGCTGGATTTAACCTCGAAAATAAATTTAAAATCCCACTTTTAGCTGTTGTAAGAGGTAGTTTAAATTACAACTATCCTAATAGACATTTTATTTTCGAAACGTATTTTTCTTTAGAGGCTGGTTTGGTGTTTCGCCCGAATTTCAAAAAATAGAAAAATCTAAAATGACAAGGGATAACAACACGAAATATAAAATGTACAGAATAAGTCATTTCTTAACTTAAGTGAACGAGTTCTGGCAACTTCCTGTATACTTTTGCAACATAATTTGAAATTAAGAGGATATGCAAACGAAGATTTTAAAGATTAGTCTTGCTTTAGTGTTTGCAGGCAATTTGCATGTCAATGCACAAAGTACAAAAATAAACAGTGCTAATAAAAAATGGTTTGTAGGGAGCACACTTCTGATGTTAGGAAATTTAATTCCTGATGACCCAAATCCATCTGAGTATATACAATTAAATATAGGATATTGGGTAACACCTAAAGATGTTGTTTCCTTTCGATTTAAAAGATCCATTTATAATTGGCCATTAGGTTTACCCTGGGGAAAACTATCTGAGGAGCCGCGTGGGCAATATGACTTCCCCGGCCATGCGCGTATACTTGGACCAACATTAGGATACCAACGTTTTTGGTGGAAAGGAGTCTATACCTCCCTTTATGCAATGAATGCTTTTGAAAAGTATTTTGATGGGAATAAAAAAAAGATAGGAAATGGATACACCTTATTTCTGGACTTCTATTTAGGTTACCACTTTAAGTTTTTTAAAGATCGCTTCTTTTTTGAGCCTGCTATTGGAGTTAGTTATTGGCCTGTAAGAGTTAATGTCCCGGAATCGTATAAAGCTCAAGACAAAAAATGGCCCAACTACTTTTTTCAACCTGGGCTTGATTTTGGGTTTAAGTTTTAAAACTACAATGATACCATGAGCCTTAATTTACTGAAAATACAAACTCTCTGAAGTTGCAAACTACAGAGAGTTTCTAAGCCAATACTTAAAAATGAGCAAATTCTCGGCAAAATGATTCCTGCAGCGGTTAACTCTGGTAATACAATTGTAAGGACATACCGGGTTGCAGTACTTAATAAATAACACGGTAAAGTATACTACATAAAAAATCAGGTAAATCTCTCCCTAACAGAAAGTAGAGAATGTTTTAAATAAACGAAAGTAAAATGAAAAATATGAAGAAAAACAAAATTAAACCCATGTTAGTAATTGCATGTTTAACTATTGGGTTTGGACTGACCTCTTGTCAAAAAGAATGTATGGATGAATTCAAAAAAGAAATGAAAAAAGAATTTTCAAACTGCGATTCAAGTCCGTCAGATACTCTCCGTAATCCTGCGGTGCAAAACTAAAATAGAAACAAATAAAACCTTCTTGCGCCAACATAAAACTATTTCAGAGCCACAAGTTAAAAATGCTATGGTGGTACTAGGTATAGCAC
>CAZMHW010000146.1:7422-8009 GCA_964566105.1 uncultured Akkermansia sp. | reverse complement strand
GTCTACTTTTTGTTGGTCGAATTTGTCGAATTGAATTGGCATGATTTTGTGGTTTTAGTTTTTAGGAATGATTTGAAGAAATTTGATGTGTTTAATTGTTGTGGCGTAATTGGTTATGAAAATGGAACCCTGGTGTTCGTGATTTAATTCGTTTACGGTGAGATCACCCAGATCATAAAAACCGAAGTCGGACAGAATACTTACATCGGAGACATCTTCCAGTAGAATAAAAAGCTGATTGTATGCCTCTATTTCCATTGTGATATTTGGTTGAAGAACATAATGCTCGAAACAGGTGTAGTACTCTGTTCCAATTCCCCTGTCTTTCATTCTGCGGGCTGCGAGTTCAAATGCCAATGCTTCTGTCATGGTTTATAGGTTTGATTGATCTTGTTTAGCTTCTATCCAGATATACACGAACACTTTGTATTGAAACACTCCGGCAGCTGTTAGAAACTTATCACGGTAAGCACCTTGTATCAGTGTTGCATCACCATTTACAATTACCTCGTCTTCTTCACTTGCTAATTGATGTGTATAGACTTTGGGTGCAAATTTTCCGCTTGTAAAATCACGGTTGTCTATAT
>CAZMHW010000146.1:7166-7412 GCA_964566105.1 uncultured Akkermansia sp. | reverse complement strand
TCTCATAGCTTTGAAGTTTAAGTTCACCCACGATTTGGTTCCTTCTTATTATCACCGGCATTGAACCAACCGGAAGTGGTGGTGGCCAACCCACAGGGCCAGGAGGAGGGCCTGGAACCGGCACTGGTGGTGGTATTACACCTGCAAGCCAACGAAAACTCATTTCCACACCAACGATGTTTTTAGCTTCTCTTGGAATTTTTACCTGAAAAAGCTTCACCTGGGCAAGGCGTTCAATAACGAAGC
>CAZMHW010000146.1:0-7156 GCA_964566105.1 uncultured Akkermansia sp. | reverse complement strand
TGATGACACTTTCGGATTTCATATCGAATCCTCCATTTCACAATCGAGATAAAGCGATACCCTGTAAGCTGCAAATACAGTTCTTCCGTCAGCGGTGTCCTGATAAACAATTTTTACAGAGCCGTTTCCGGGATTGACATTTCCTAAGTCGTAGTACCGTTGCTTTGGTGGAACGTTAATCCCAGACATCAACAATTTGCTTTCGTAGTTTTCAGGGAAATACTCCTCTTTGTTTATTTCGATACGTTGGCTTCCCCTGTAATACATCAGGTCATCTTTATCCGAGGTAACCAATATCCCTTTCACAGATTTGATGTTTTTGTCCAACTCAAAGGTTTTGGTAACACTCTGATTAATGACTGTGATTTGTATATCGAATCTTTTCTTTACTGGCTTTAACATGATCTTTTTTTTAATTGAATGAGTAAATAAGTCCGCAGTCCTTTACTGCGGACTATTCTTATTCCGCCTTATGGAGTAGTGATAGTTCCGTAAAGGGCAGCGAAAATCTGGGTGTTAGCGACGATACCATCCATCGTACCTAACTCGATGGTGAGTTCAATCAGGATGTCATCGTGAATCAATCGAGGGTTTGCCAGTTTGTAATAACCCACTGGAACACTGTGCAGATCTTTCGTTTTGAAAAGGTTATTACTGCTTTCCGGTACGATTTGTTTTTTGTTGCTTTTTAGAGAAAACTCCCCATTGGCAATAGCAGGGAAATTTTCTATCGCTCCATAATTAGCCGCCATGATCTTGTCTTTGGTAGCATCGGCAGAAACAGCGGCTAGTAAGACAATTCCACTCACAAGCAATGCCTGGTTCTTAGGAAGCTTTGCATTCGATACGTTACGTAATCCGATTTCCTTATCGTCCTGTGTCTCGAATAGTTTGATTGTTTTCGAGTTGGCAGGTTTGATACTGTATATCACAGTGTCGGCCAAACGTAGTTCGTTGTTGTTCAACGCTTCTTTGATGTGTGCTGGCAGGTCTCCAAAATGTTTTTCCATTTCGGCTCTTGAACCTCTACTCGGTGCAGGTGGGCTTGTTAATTTGTTGATGGCTCTTTGACGTTTAAGCGGGTTCATTTTCCGCAATGCGCCCAATAGTTCATCTCCATCCAAGCCGTCCAGTCCCAACAACGCACCTACGTTGTTGTATTCTTCTGATGTGCCTTCCATTATTTCTAACATGATTTTTTGTTTTTTATGGTTTATTTTTCTTTATTTTTTACTTTTTAAAGGGCATAGCTCTCCTGGTTCCGCTATTTTTCCAAATAGGGATTTTGCGAACTGCAAGAAGTTTTTTGAGGAACGTGAAGGGCTATGACCCTTTATTTACTGATGTTTTGAGGTTAATAGATTCTATCTTCTACGCCCGAAAAGTCATCATCAGCTCCTGACATTTGCCGCTTTTCAAATTCATCACTCTTACGTGTGATTTCATCTTCGATAGAATCGAGGGAGCCCATATTGAGTTCACCACCAGGGTATTTGAAGTACTGAACTTCTCCTAGTCCGGCAGTCCCCTCTTCTTTGACTTTCTCTTTTGGTTTGATAAACTTGTCGAGATAAAGGCGCTCTTTGAGATTTTCTCCAAAGGTTTTCAGCCTTTCTTTAACCCCTTCAAGTCCTTCCATTTCAGTACCCTTAAAGCCTTGTCCCACTGCATAACCACCGCTTGCCATCATGCCAACTCCCAGGCTAGTGATACGGTTATTTTTGAAGTAGTGGCCTGTAAAGGCTGTTGCAAGTCCTACTAAAAGGGAAGGTCTTCCGATAGCCACGCCAAGTCCTGCGCCTAATGCTCCAATGATAAGAGACTTTCCGGTTTCTTTTAGGCTGTTACCTGCGTTACCTTTTGTCTCCAGTTCTTTTAAGAGTGCCAAAACCTGCGCTTTTTTTCCACTAGATTTTTTTTCTTTGCTCATTTTATTTCGGTTTTTTAGATTAATTATTTATTATTTACATCAGGGCGATCACGGATTGTTTGCCATTCTTACCGCCTCGATCACCCCCTTTCTTCTTTTTCTTTTTTTTAGAGGGTATACCACTCAGCGCACCCTGTCTTCTTAATTTTGTTTGTTGTTGCTGTTCTTCTTCGTCATTGTCTTTAGTGGCAAGATAAACTACTGCTGCTACAATGCCCACCCCGGCAATAATTGCCACAGGCTTCATCCACTCTTTGTTTTTTGCATAAAAGGCTTTGATTCCTGTCATTGTCGTTCCTGATAATATGCCATCAGTTCCTTCTTCTGATGCTTCAGGACTTTCTTCACTGGCAGGTTCAGTGGTGGTGACTTCTGTTTCTTCATTCACGGTAGTAGGAAGGTTTTCTGTATTTTCTTCCGGTGCAGTTTCCGCTTCTTCGTTTTCAGTTGGTTGAGCTGTTTCTTCTGAATTTGTTTCCACAGTTGGTTCTGAGTTTTCTTCGCTGCTTTCTTCTTGTGCAGGTTCAGCAGCTTCTGAGTCTTTACCTTTCTTTTTGAATAAACCTTTTTTCTCTTTGCCTCCTTTGTTCGGGAATAAATCACCGATAGATTTTAAAAGCGCTGCCAGCGTTCCCATTGCGGTTGAAGCGGCAGCTAATGAAGCAGCAGTGGCAGGTTCTCCCAACTCTCCTAATTCACCCACACCTTCCAGCCCTTCAAATCCTTCGAACCCTTCCATGCCGTTTACAAACTCATCTTGGTAAATACTTCCCAATAATTCTGACAAAGAGCTTGAATCTGTAAAACCGTCAATTCCGGCGAGGTCTCTATTTCTATTTCCATGTCCGGTAAGTATTGATTTTCTTAAATTTTCGGGTTTGCCTCCGGCTGCAAAAAATATTTTTTCAGTTTTAGCAAGTACATCTTTAATTTTGCCATACTTGCTCATATCCATTCCCTTGGACTGTGCCACATCTGGACTTGCATAACCCCATTTGATCTTTTCAGCAATTTTGAGAACGTTCAGTTTCATCGAGGCTAGAATCCCTGCACGAAGCAAGACGATTGCTGGATTGATCCTGTTTAACTTATTGACTACTTTTAAAGCTTTCTTGCCGAAATTTTTACGCTTTTCCTTATTGGCGGCTTTTTTTTCAGGTGATTTTTTAAATAGTGCCTGTTTTTTTGCGCCACCACCTGCGGCTCTTTTTTTAAGGAGTTTGCCTAAGTCTCCTATGTCTGTATCGTCGATACCATCTAAAAATTGTAAGTCCATTTTATAGTCTTTTTTAACTGTGTAAGGTTCTTCGTAGTTGAATTTTCCAACTACAAAATCCATGATGATCTCAGTACCCTGCGGTGTAATCACAACGGGGTAAATGTGTTGGAAGTAATCTTTTTTGTATTTGGTAATCCGCAATAGGAACGGAATTTTTGCAGCATCAAAATAAAGTCCTAGCGCATATAAGCAAGCTCCGATATAGGTTGTTCCACAGTCACAATCGCCATAACCATCATGTATTAATCTGCGAGGGCTACGAACCTGTTCAAGCCCACGTTTGTCGGGACGGTACTCGATATGATACTTTACAAAATTCCAAAGCTTCTTACAGGTATCATAAGGTGGTAAACCTCTTAGTTCCTGTTCTACATACTCCTGAACCTGCCATGCTGTTTTTCTAATGATCTCTGGTATTAGTTCCACTGTATCTGAAACATTAGCGCCCATCTTCACGGTTTTATCAACTGCCCTTGCTTTTGGAAACAAATGTTTGTAAGGTTCAAGACTTTGTAATATAACTGTACCAGTGGCTTCCATCAGGCTTTGGGTTTTAAAGTGTTGTCGTCCGTTTTTTCGTAGGCTATTTTTTTCCAACCCAGGTCAATCGTGGTGATTGTTTTTACAAAAATTGGAGCAGGTTGTTTGTTGATGAGAAGATTAAAAATGCCACCTCCGAGTGAAAGAAGACCGGTTGCAGGCAGGTTTATCATTATACCGCTGATCCTAGCTTCACCGTGCTTAGGGATGGTGATGTCTTGGCTCATTACTTTTGAAGTGCCAATTACTTTTTCCTTAAAAACTACTTTTACAAAAGGGTATTTAATTTTCAAAAAACTTTCAGTCGGATTTTTCAGGGTAACATCTATGCGAATGGTTAGGCCGTCCCATTTTATAGAATGAACATTAGCGGTTGCAACTGATTCCAACTGAGTACTGGTTCTTTTCAGTCTGGACACATAAGCGACAATGGCTATCACTCCTGCACCGATGCTTGTACCGATTAATATTTTTTTGAGGGTTCCCATTTTTATTCTTCTGTTTTGTCGATGCCGTTTTCTTCTTCTTTTTCTTCCTTTATTTTTTTGCGGTTGAGAATTTTTGCAGAGATGTTATCTCCGGCGAGTTTGAAAAACATCCATATCGCTCCTCCGATTGCCGCTTTTACGGCGTATGCTCCAAGTCCCGAATAGTCCAGGTTCGCAAAGAGTATCGCTCCGGTTAGGAAGGTTTGCGAAGTGCTGTCTGGTGTTGCTACGTTTGGTTTCATGTTTGTTTTTTTAATTGTGGTTGCTTCTGAGTACAAAGTTATGACGGGGTTTCTCGGCACTGTGCCGCCTTGTTCGCTCTGGGAGCGTCTGGGACTAACGTAGCCCATAGGGGCATCACATAGTTTGCTTACGACTGCACTGCGCCATATTTATTTACCATAAACAAGACCTGATTTACACTGTATAATCCCCCGAAAGGCTGACCTAATTGATCTACAACAGGCTCAATCATCCTTCTTAGAACTTTTACGGATACACCTAATAGTTGGGCTAGTTCTTTTTTGTTGCGAGGTCTTTCGATTACATCAAGATTTCCCCCTTTTGATTTTTCTGAGTTCATAGTATTGGGCTTTAATAATTAATAAACTGATAGTGCATTACTGAATTCATATACCATTGCAGCAAATCCCAGGCTTGAAGGCTTATGAAAAGCTGCCTGTAAAAAACAATATCGAGTACATTGCGACTCTCGGCATAGTTGAGTATGGCTTCTGAAAAAATCCTTAGACTTTCGCCAAAATTGGGAGTGATAGCTCTTTGCTCTTGCAGGGCATCATGCCATTTGCTTGCCCCACTCAGTCCATTGTAGAACTTAATGTTTAGCCAATCCTTCGGCTCAGCAATAAAACGATAAGGTTTTTCCAATACGTAGCGTTTGGCAAGAACAACCTTTTCAACCAGGTGCATGAATGTTTCGTCTGCATTTAAACTTGTTTTGAAGTGATCTGCAATTAATCTTTTGTAATTGTTTTGTTGTTCTTCTGAAAAATCTTTTGTTGACCATAACATCGAATGACAGAAAACAAAAAACTCTTCTGTCCTTTTAACTTGCTTAATAGCATCAAATAATTTCCCTTCCTCTACATGAATAAATGAGAACTTATGTTTTTCATTAGAGTCTTCTGGATGGCTGCCAAATCCGGCTTTGGAGGCTTTCCATGTTTCAGCTTTGCAAAGTGCTGAGCAGAAGTGTTTGTTTGGAATTTCTGTTTCAAATTCTTTCTGGCAATTCAAACATATTTTTTTCATGGCCTTTTATTTTTGGATTTCAATCGAATCATTTTTTATCTGATTCCTGAATCAAAGGTATGGCAAGGGTTCTGGGCATTGTTTCAATATGCACCAGTTTGCATCATTCGGTAACAACGAAGCTTAACAAAGCTGCTTGGGGATATTTTGGGAATGGAAATAAAATAAAAAAAGCCCCGAAGGGCTTTCTTACTTTTGAGGCATGAGTGATTGACAATCACATTTTATGTAAAATACAAAAAGGGAAATGTATTCGGTTTTAAGATACAATGATGTAGGCAATCCCATATATTTTGAGGATTCTTATTACTTGCTCAAAAGTCCAATGATTGCCTAGTCTCTTACCCAGTGCCTCTCTGTGAGGTTTTAAATCTCTGTTCAGGGTGTACTTTGGTAATCCTATAAGCTTTGGCAGTTCTTTGTTGTGGTAAATTCGGAATTGAATCCTTTTAAAATCATCTTCCATAGTGCTGAGGGTTTAGTACGGGTTAAAGCTATTTGGTTGGCTTCAAAAACTTACTCATATAGGGTAGGTTTTTACTCTGAGAGATTTTACATCGGATGAGGGTTTGTATATATAACGATACAAGCCAGACTAAAGTATAGTTGGGTAACCCAACTCATAACCGTTAGTTGCAGGGGAAATTCTACTTTTTTAAGGTCAGCAGGCGAACGGGTTATCGTTTCTTTTATTGTATTAGTTCAAAAAAATATTTATAAAATTAATTCATCTAACGACGAAAGAATTGTATTCATGGTCTGATATTTTGTCTTTGTCGTAAAAGCTTAAAAATTGAAAACATGATATTTCCTATGACTTTTAACCGTAATACTCACTTTCCTTCCTTTCCTTTGAGAAGGAAAACAAAGAAAAATAAACTTCTAAATGTGCCGTTTAAATATGTGGAATGCCGGACTTAACTTGTAAGTGGTAAAGAAATAAATGGGTTTTCGCTACTTTTTTCCGGCTTTTGACATCTGAATAGTAAAATCCGGACAGTTTAGGGAACGTTTTAAGCTCGGTCTTTTGGTTAAAAGATCAGAATTCATGCAACTAGGATAATAGTTTCTTCGTTATTATATTCACGGTCTGTCAAAAAAGAACGGCTTTTCAATATGAAATTATTAAGCAGAGAGGTATTACAAGAATATGGGTTCACTGAAAACCTTACTAAAACCTCTGTTGAGATAGAAGTTTTTACCAGGGATAAAATCGACATTGTAATTAAGGAAGGTTCTTTTTATTATTCTAATATGGGCTTTGATTACCCTTTAAAGGATTTAACGGCTTTGAGAAAAATATACAAGGAATTAAGGAGGGACGAATTAAAGCCCTTGTAATATAGAGCAAGTCCAGGCTAAAACTGGCCTTTTATACCCAAAAAAGGCTTTCAAACTGATTATGGATAATTCAAAACTTATTGGAATATGATTGCGGAACCATGTGTACATGATTGAGGAGTCATGTGTTTTGGTGAGGGAGTTAAAAATTAATCACTACTTCACTGGCTTTGGTGGGTAAAATAACTCTTTCCATCTACTATTAGACTGTTAACTAGGAATTAAGTTGTCATCATGTTAACTTTGGATTGACACTAATCAGCAAGAATCCAATTTTCCTTATGCGCTGAATTTCAAATCAGAGAA
>CAZMHW010000145.1:0-8022 GCA_964566105.1 uncultured Akkermansia sp. | reverse complement strand
GTTTTACTTCAAACAATTCCCTTTGTGGTTTTTTATCTGTAACCTTTTGGTAGTACCGGCAACCTTTTTACTCCTGTTTCTCGCCCTGGCTGTTGTTTTAAAAATGGTTTTTTTGGTACCCTTAATCAATATACTTACAACAGGGCTTCTTATGTTTATTCAACTCTTTAATTCTGACAGTTCAGGCTATATTGACAACATTGATTTTAATTTTTCGGATGCCTGTTTTTTATCGGTTTTGCTCTTTTTACTTACCGTATCATTTCAGTACCGGTCTTATAAATACCTTGTTATTGGACTGTCATTACTTATTGTGTGGCAGTCAATCAGTCTTATCTCTTCTTACACGCTTAAAAACCGGAAAATACTTACTGTTTATAACGTTAAGAAAGCTCAGGCTGTTTCGGTTAAGAATAAAACCAAACTCAGTCTCAGTTATAGCGATAGCAGTAGTTACAAATATCATATCAAACCTCATCTCATTTCTTTTAATTATCCCCACATAAACCAGGAAAACTTCAACTACGTAAAGAGTGGGGAAGACCAGACCTTATTTCTCAATAAACCTGGATTTTTGCCTCAAACCAATTTTGCGGAAGTGAATACCGTGGTTCTCTCCAATAATTTTAAATTGACAGATAGAGACGTTTTGGCCTTTAAAAAACTCAGAACACTGGTATCAGATGCTTCAAATAATCATTTTGCAGTGACCCATGCTCTTGAATTAAGTCGTAAATTTGGACTTAATTTTTATAATATTAGAACGCAAGGGGCTTACCTTTCGGAACTACCATGAAACTCAGGATAGGAGATAAAGTTAGATTTTTAAATGAAGTAGGTGAGGGTGTTGTTTCCAGAATAAAAGATAAACAGACTGTGTTTGTTGAAATGCAGGATGGCTTTGAAATACCTTTTTTAATAAATCAGTTAGTGCCTATTCATACCGAGCTTATTATAGATAAGCATGCTGAAAACATTGAATTAAATCCCGAAGCTCACCTAACCGATGCCATTTATTTTGTAATTGAACCCGATCATGAATTTGCTTCGCTCATCAGTGATTATAAAATTTATTTGTTCAATGCCTCTTCGTTTAATTTACTTTTTTCTTATTCTATAAAGGACGAGGAGTATTTTCAGACCTTGAAACATGGAGAAATTGGTCCCTATCAAAAAATGCTGCTGCGCCAGGTAAAATTGCAGTTTTTTAAGGAGTACGGTTACCATAAGATAGAATGCCTGCTTTTTAAGAATAGCTTTTTTAAAGCGCAAACTCCTGTAGCCGAGGTACTTCATGTTACACCTGAGATCTTACACCGGTCAAAAACGATTAAACACGACGAGTTTAAGTTTCCTGTGCATGGCTTTCTGCTGAAAGATGAATTTACCACGATTAATAAGGTAGAACCCGAGTTGAACCTCATTGACCTGGAAAAACTAAAAACGGTCAAGGAATTCAAATCCAAAGAAAAAGTATCTAAATCTTCCCGCGAATACCTTAAATCTCTGGAAAAAGAAGTAGACCTTCACATAGAAGAACTCATTGACAATGTGAGTGGTTTGAGTAATTTTGAGATGTTAAACATTCAATTGGAGCGTTTTGAAAAAGAACTGGACACGGCAATGGAAAAAAACATGAAGAAAATTATTTTTATTCACGGCGTAGGTAATGGCAGGTTGAAGCAGGAAATAATCTCTATTCTCAATAAAACCAAAGGGGTAAGTTATCAGGATGCTTCTTACAAAGAATACGGATACGGCGCTACCCAGGTGAATATCTTATAACGGTACCCAAAACAAAAAATGCTTAAATTATACTTTTACCTGTAATACTTTTAAATTTTATGATTCCTTTTTCTCCTCCAAGAATTGACGATAAAATTTGCAACGAAGTGGTGGCCGCTCTTAAAAGCGGTTGGATAACCACCGGCCCACGGACAAAGTCGTTTGAAAAAAAAATCACCGAATACTGTGGGAATAAAAACACCTTGTGTTTAAACTCCGCTACAGCAGGTCTTGAAATTATGTTGCGTTGGTTTGGAGTTGGAGCAGGGGATGAAGTTATTTTACCGGCTTATACCTATTCTGCAACCGCCAATGTTATTGTGCATTGTGGTGCTACTCCTGTTTTTGTGGATGTAAATGCTTCAGATTTTAATATCAGTATTGCCGAAATAGAAAAAGCAATCAGTCCAAAAACAAAGGTAATTATGCCGGTTGATTTTGGGGGCTTGCCTTGCGATTACGATGAAATGAATGCTCTCGTTGAGAAGTACAGAAATCTTTTTGTTCCTGCAACTGAAATTCAACATATGCTGGGTAGAATATTGATTCTCAGTGATTCAGCTCATTCGTTTGGAGCAAACTACAAAGGAAAGAAAACCGGATCTCTCACAGATGTGAGTGTGTTTTCTTTCCACGCTGTAAAAAATCTCTCAACTGCCGAAGGGGGTGCCGTTGCCTTAAATTTGCCTGAACCGTTTGATAACCTCGCTATTTACAATGCTCTTTGCGTGTCTACTCTTCATGGTCAAAATAAAGATGCTCTCGCTAAAACACAAAAAGGAAACTGGAAATACGATATTGTGGAAGCAGGGTATAAGTGCAATATGACGGATTTAACTGCCGCTATAGGACTTATTGAATTAGAACGTTACGACAGCGATACCCTGGTGAAAAGAAAGCACATAGCAGATACCTATAACTCTCTCTTACAGAAAGATAAACGTTTCGAGCTTCCGGTTTTTGAAACAACTGCCAAAACCAGTTGTTACCATTTATATCCTCTGCGTATCCATGGAATTAATGAATCGCAGCGGGACGCTATTATGCAGGAAATTTTTAACGCGGACGTAAGTGTGAACGTGCATTTCATTCCCGTGCCCGCCATGAGTTTCTATAAAAAAATGGGCTACGATCTGCAGAATTACCAAACCACCTACGCCAACTTTAGCCGGGAAATTACACTTCCCTTGTATTATGATCTCACAGATGAACAAATCAGTACAGTAGTTTCAACGGTAATAAACGCGGTAAATAAAGTATGCTAAAACGTTTGTTCGACATAGTTTGTTCACTGCTTGGATTAATTATCTTGTCTCCCTTTTTAGTGTTTATTGCCTTATTGGTTGGTTTTACGTCAAAAGGTGGGGTGTTTTATTTACAGGAACGGATTGGTAAAAATCAAAAACCGTTTAAGCTATTTAAATTCAGAACCATGCGTGTTAATTCCGATAGCAAAGGCTTAATAACCATTGGTGGGAGAGATCCCCGAATTACTGCAGTTGGTTACTACTTGCGCAAACATAAAATAGATGAACTGCCTCAACTGCTCAATGTGTTTTTTGGTACTATGAGTCTTGTTGGCCCAAGACCGGAAGTGCGTAAATATGTAGAACTTTACAACGAAGAACAAAAAAAGGTACTGGCTGTAAAACCCGGAATAACCGACTATGCGTCGCTCGAATATTTTAGTGAAAATGAGCTTCTGGCAAAATCGGTCAATCCGGAAGAAACTTATATAAAAGAGGTAATGCCTGCAAAGCTAAAACTCAACAAGAAGTACATTGCAGAAGCAGGCTTATTAACTGATCTGAAAATAATTTTCAGGACGTTCAAAAGAATAATTTCTTAACGGTAAAAACAGATTCCAATTTAGTTTGATCAACCGGGGCTACCGGTATAAAGTAACGTGTCCTTTATACTCTTTCGTTTCTCCGGAAAGGGTAGAGAGTTTAATCTGCCATACATAAACGTCGTCTTTAGAAGGAACACCTTTAAAAGTTCCGTCCCAACCTTGTTGAATGTCTGTTGTTTGAAACACTTTGTTACCCCACCTGTCAAAAATGCTCAGCTCATAAAATTTAGTACCACTTATTACCGGTAAAAACTGATCATTGAGCCCATCTTCGTTTGGTGTAAATGCATTTGGCACATAAGCATTAAAGTCAACAGCCACTTCAATTGCTTTTACCAGTGTATCTGAACAGCCCCATTTGTTTTTAACTACCAGAACAACAGGATAGATACCTGCGTCTTTAAAGAAATAAGAGCTATGGGATTGGGAAGAAACCGAACCTTGATTTGATATAAAATACCAATTCCAGCCATTTAATTCCTCACCCTTCGAGGTGCTGGTAAAAACTACATCTTCGCTGTTTTCAACCGGCTTCTCAGGTGAATATTTAAAATCTGCGATAGGAACCGGGCGCGCATAAACATGGTATTCAGAGCCACTGCGACAATTTGTAGTAGTGTCCACAAACGTACCGCTAATTTTATAATCGCCGGGCTCTTTAAAGGTAAAGGCAAAATTTTTGCCATTAATCAAAGCTCCGTCATTAATACGCCAACTGGTGGCGATCAGTGAAGACGAGTTAGAACCGGAATAAAAACTGAACTCGGAGCGGAAAGGAACACAGTCCTCCATTTTTGTTCCAATTAATCCACCTTTAGGGAGATCATCGAGAAATATTTCAGTAGTAGTAAAATTGGTACAGCCTTTTTCGTCAGTTGCTATAAGAGTGTAAGTACCGGCATAAGCTGTATTACCAACAGTGAATGTGATTATTTTTCCGGCATAAGATAAATTTCCTGGGCCTTTCCAGTCATAATAAAAAGCCCCGAAGCCCTCCATACTCAGTTGGCTATTCACGCAAATCCTGTTTTTTGGCGCAACTGTTAAGTAAGGACTTGGCAGACTGAGTGTAGAGATACTAGCATGAGCAATGGCGGAGCAGGTATTAGCAGCAGTTCCCACAACAGTGTAACCGGTAACCGGCACATTATTGGCGCTTGGAATTAAGGCATTGGCCAGATTAGATTGGTAGAAACCAGGTCCTGTCCAGAAATAGCTATCGGCCCCACTAGCTTTTAAGGTAGCAGGTTGATTCAGACATACCGTAGTACTTAACGCGGTAACGGTTGGATTAGGCATGATGACTACATCTACCGTGGCGGTATTTACACAGGAATTGATATCGGTTACCGTTAGGGTGTAAGTTCCGGAATAACTGAGCAAACAGGAATCTCTTCCCGTAAAAACCTGTTGTTTTACAAAACCAGGTCCCTGCCATACATTAGTAGTGGCGTTACTTACAGCTGTAGCGCTTAAGCTTAAGCTTTTTGTTTCACAAACAGGACTATTACTTGTTGGTGTGAATACGGGCAGTGGATTTATCACAACACTGTGCGTAGTAGAATTTACACACGGACCGCTGGTTACCACCAAAGTGTAAACGCCTGTAGCCGGCACTGTTACGTTAGTTATGACCGGGTTCTGCGCAACGGAACTAAAACCATTAGGTCCGTTCCAGGAATAAGTAGCACCGCCGTTACCAACAAAATTTAAGGTGGCACCAAAACAACGCGGACTATTACTGGTAATTCCCGGCATTGGCATAGCTGCGACACTGGCGCTGGTGGTTGCTATATTGGTGCAACCTACTGCGCTGGTGGCAACAACAGTATAAACTCCGGTAGCATTTACTACAGGGTTGTTAATTCCGGGATTTTGAACGCTTGATACAAAGGAATTAGGGCCGTGCCATTGGTATGAAGCTCCTGGAAGAGAATTGGCGTTGAGGTTTAATACCTGGTTTACACACACAGTGTTGCCGGACGCTGAAACCGTTGGTGTGGGATGAACGGTTAGTGAACCCGAAGTAGCAGCCGTGCAACCGTTAGCGGCAGTCACAGTATAAGAATAGATACCACTATTGGCAGGAACAGCTGGATTAATAAAAGGATACTGAATGTTAGAGGTGAAACTTAATGGGCCAATCCACACATAAGTGCCGGCGCCATTGCCCAGGATGTTTCCAAAAATTTGCAAATTCTGACCGTTACAAACAGGGCCATTGCTGTTTAGTAATGGAGTAGGGACAGGTTTTACAACAATAGATGCAGCTATACTCGTCGTACAACCCAAAGCGGAACCGATTACAGAATAGGATGTAGTCACCGGAGGACTGGCACTCAAACTGCTTCCGTTCAAACTTGTATTCCATGTATAACTGCTTGCTCCTGATACATTGAGTGTGCCTGTTTGAAGGGGACAAATGGAGACTGTGCTTAGACTTAAAACAGGATTAGGCACAAAATCGATGGCAATGGTGTTGCTTGTAGCACAGCTATATGAATCCTTACTATTTAAAGTATACACGTAAGTGCCTGCCAGAGTTTGACTGACGGTTTGGCTAAAACTGGCGGGACCACCAGACCAATTATAAGTATATCCGGGAGTTCCTCCGGAGTTCGTTCCTGTTAAGGCCACACTTGTTCCCGCACAGGCTGTTGGTGTGTTGGAAGATAGTAACAGATTTTGTGCCGGTGGTTGCGAGATATAAAATACCTGAAAAATATTACAGCCTGTTAAGGCATCAGACACTGTTACACTCCATAAGCCTGCACTTAACGTAGAGACCAGCGGATTTGTGTAGGTTACCGAACCGTTTGTCCAGGCATAGACTTCATTGCCCGAACCGCCGGCAAGGTTGGTAAAATTGGCCGTACCCGTGCTGGCTCCATTGCATGTAATACTGCTGGTGTTGTTTAAATTTCCCGTCAATGGAACAAGTGACGTAAAGAGGGTTGTTGCCGTGTAGGTAAAATTGTTGCCAAAATCAAAAACGGTTAAGGTATAAGTACCAGGACTAAGACCGGTAGCTACCGAATTGGTCTGGCCCGATGGCATCCAGGTGTATGAAAAAGGTCCAAGTCCTCCCGTGGCACTTACTGTAGCGGAGCCCAGATTGGCACAGGTAATGGAAGTGCTGCTCACTGAAATGCAAGGTTGATTAATATTCACGGTTTGCTTCAGCGTATCGGTGCCTCCACCACAACTATAATAAAGAACAAGTTGTACAGTATACGTACCCAGAGTAGTAAACGCGTGCACAGGGTTTACGATAGAAGAGGTATTGTTAGAGCCCGAAGCCGGGTCACCAAAATTCCATTGCACGCCGGTGAGTGAATACCCGGAAGACGCACAACCTACTATGGTTACGCTGGGATTATAAGTTGTATTAAACTGAGCACCCTGACACCCATAACTATTACTCACGGTATGGGTAAATGGAGTAGGGGTTGGTCTCTGAATAAAATAGCTTGACATAAAATTCGGTAAACTGAAGGCGCTTGTCTTTGGAGATACAGACTGAGCGGAAGAGGAGTAATTGCAGGCAGATCCTGACGAGTTTGGATTATTAATTACCGATAAAGCAGAGGCATTCCATTGGGCGCAATAAATTTTTCCGTCAGGCGCCAACTGTAAACTTCCAAGGTAATTTGAAAGGGTTGCAACAGTATAGATGGAGGCTGCAATGGCCGCAGAATTCCCGGCACAAAGATCCCATTGATACAAGGGAGAATTCCAATAATAACCGGACCCGTATAGCTTTGTACCATCTGGCGAAAACTCAACACCATACCCACCGTTCCAGGTAACAGAGTTTGTACCTGTGGAAAGTACGACTGAATTTGATACTACACCAGTACTATTATTAAAATCGTAGAGCTCAAAATTAGCATTGTTGGTGGTCCACGACCAATTGTTCCAAACTGCAAGAGCAAGTTTTTGGCCATTAGGCGAAAGTTTCATGCATCCCCAATCATACCAGCTTGCGGAATTCATGTAAGTGTATGTATTTGCTGGTGAGGTTACAGCCGTAGTGCTTATACCTGTGGAGGTGAGTAAATAGGCCATAAAAGTAGGGGTGAAAGAACTGGTACCAACGCTGCTCCAGGTATACCAGTCACGGCTGAGTATCCAGATGTCTACACCATTACAATGCCTGGTAGCAGTTACTTTATTTGAAAGATAACCTGTGTAGAGATTTGCATTCTTAACAGTAACAGATCCCTGCCCGGCAGATAAGCTCATATCCACTATTGAGTAATTTAAACCGGTGGTGCAATTACAATAGGGTGTCGTGAAAATATAATATAAATTAGTATTACCCGGTTGCTTCACAATGATACTTCCCTGAGAACTGTAGTTATGACCAAATAACCCGGTACCAT
>CAZMHW010000144.1:4571-8047 GCA_964566105.1 uncultured Akkermansia sp. | reverse complement strand
TATTTTTAGTATTACCTCTTTTTTTTTTTATGACTTTTTTTTCCTGAAATAAAAAAAACGACGCTTCAATTAAAGAGGAAGCTCCTCAGAATATTTCTTTAAATAATGGACTTGGAAGCACTCCCCAGAAGATAAACGGCTATATGTACGCCTCTTTCAGAAAGAGCGTCTACAATTATGGAAGCAGTTACAGTTCACTCCGAATATTTGCTTTTTTTGGTGATCCGGAACGTGGCCTTCTCAGAAATCTGGACCACATAACAGACAATACAACTTTCGGAGACAACACAACTCAACCGAATGTATCTGTAGGGCAGATCAGTTTCGCAGGCTTTTCTATGGGGAACAAAAACACGACAAGCTACTCCTATTCAAGCACTCAGGTATTTGATTATACGGGGATTAGTTGTGGGTGGACAACAGAAGGCAATGGCTCTTTTAAAGCTCTTAATACTTTAGTTTCCAGGGGATTCCCAAAAATTACGACGGATATGAAAGGAGATACAACGAGTAAGAGCGCGGATTACATAGTGAAGTTTTCCAATTTTATTTCGAATTACGATTCGGTTATTGTGAAAATAAACAGTGGGTCGTCTTCACTTATTAAAAGAGTTGGATCAACTTCGGGTAGCGTAACATTTAAGGCAGAAGAGTTAAGCTCCCAATATTATTCTTCCACTACACTTTCCATTATGGCATTTAATTATTCCAATATGACAGTGGAAGGCAAGTCATATCTCCTCGAACTTTCTAATAAACTGGATTTGCAATTAATAATTACGCCTTAACGATTTATTTCAGTACAAAAGGATTACTAAACATTTTGTGGGTAAGTATGCTCGGATCACTTAATGTCTTGAGGAAATCTACCAATCCCTTCTTTTCAGAGATACTTAAGCCTAATTTCACAGGTGGTAAGGTTTTAATTTCGTCGGCATCAATCTCACCATTGTGATTTTTGTCCAGGAGTTTCAAAATTTCAATCTCACTGAGATGATTCAGACTTGAAATGTCACGGAGATTTAGGTCAAGGTTGGGGTGATTCTGAATGCCACTGTTGTAATGTTCAACAACGTCTTCCAATGTTTTAAATCTACCGTCGTGCATATAAGGAGCGGTGTATTCCACGTTAAGCAGAACAGGGATCATGAATTTTCCATCTTCAGATGAGTTCTTTGAAATAGCCCCTAAGCCATTGTCTGTGTATACCTCATCCAGGCCAATGTTAAAACTTTCGTTGGTAAAGCCGTAACCAGTCACGCCGCCCCCACCGGGAGAAATATTCTGCCCTTCAATGTTATGACAATTTGAGCAATGTCCCTTACCAAAAAAGACCGTTTTACCAAGCCGTTCGGAAGCGTTCAGGACAGAATTATCATCAATACTTCTGTTAAACTTATTGTCGGAAAAATTGAAGTTCGTTAGAAATTCGGCCAAAGCGCTTTGTAATTTGACGCTATCAATACTTTTGGAACCATTAAAGGCCTTTGCAAAAAGAGGTGGATAATAACTGATGCCAGATAATTTTGACACCAGTGACTGAAGACTTTCAAATTTCATTTCCACATGGTTCTTTATAGGGCGCAGGGCAAGGTCTCTGAGACTGGAAGCTCTTCCGTCCCAGAACATTCTGCTTGTTTTTGCGAAAATAGAGGGAGAGTTGCGCGCTGTTTTTTGATTTTCAAGACCGGTACTGAAACGTTGGTTGTCACAGAAAGCCCTTGTTTGTTCGTGACAACTTGCACAGGCTACGCTGTTGTTTAAAGACAGAGCTTTATCATAAAAAAGAACTCTGCCCAGTGTGGCAAGATTGTCG
This sequence comes from uncultured Akkermansia sp., assembly GCA_964566105.1. Classification (GTDB taxonomy): domain Bacteria; phylum Bacteroidota; class Bacteroidia; order B-17B0; family Aurantibacillaceae; genus Aurantibacillus. The sequence continues at coordinate 6,231 of CAZMHW010000144.1, read as the reverse complement.
TTCGAAGAGAATGCGTAGTTGTCGGCAACCGCCGGTAGAACAGGTGTTGATGAGTACATGTCATCTCCGGAAACAGGAGAATTTTTTTTGCATGAATAAACGATCAACGCGGTTAAAAGAACCGCAAAAACACTTAAATTGATTTTTGTTTTCATGAGAGAGTTTTTTGGGTGAGTTTAAAAACGGAGAACTAAGTAAGTGTAGAGGGGAGTGTAATTCGAGTATTATTGGATGAAGTTTTGTTAGTTGTGTTTTCAGTTGGAGATCCGGACTCTTCAATTGTAACTTTTGACGTAGTGGTTTCGAGCAAAAGACTTAAAGGAACTTCAGCATACACACTCAGGTGTTTGTATAAATTGTATTTTACACCAACCCCTGCTTGTACGCCGTAACCAGTTGTCAGGTCTGAACTTGTCACTTTGGTGGTGTTTATAGGATTAGGAAAGCTCTGGGAGGTGCTTGTATTAATAGATTTGAGCGACAAATTCTCATATAAGATGTCGGCAAATACATTAAAAGTAAGGCGGTTTTGACTAAAAAAATTAGAGTTAAGACCGAGTCTTAGATTCAGCCCTGTCTGTTTGCTTATTCTCGGATCTTTTTGTCCTTCAATCTCTGTTTTTGTATTAGAAGTGGTTAATCCCAAACCAACACGCATCGCAGTTTTGGGATTAAAATACAAATTGTAAAACACATCGTAGGGAAGTTGATTCAATGTGTTTGATGGGTTATTACTAATTAACTGTTTTATAAGCGAAACACTGTTAAATCCAATTTCATGGCGAATCATCTTTGTTGTGTCTTGAGCAACACAGGATAAAACAGAGACAAAAAGGAAATAAATACTAAGATTTAATTTTTTCATGGGGTTGTTTGGGTTATTATCAAAATTAAGGAATTTTTCCTAGTATAACTTCTTTACACTAAAAATATTGCCTTTTTAACAAAGAAAATTTAGCACCAATAGGCTCTTTTGCCAGAATACTGATGGGCGCGAGAGTTCAGACCCTGCGTTTAGTTATATCCAAGGACAGATCTTACCTGTTTTAATTTTTCGTTTGCAAGGGCGTTTGCTTTCGCTTCTCCAATGCCAAGCTCCTTTTCAAGCAGTTCAGGGTGACTCATCAGGTGATCGTATGTTTTTCGCTGCTCTTTAAACTTATCCAGAATTAATTCAAGCAAGGCCGTTTTTGCATGGCCGTATCCAAAGCCACCTTTTAAATAGTTCTGGCGCATGGTCTCCACCTGCTCTGTATTTCCCAGGAGGGCAAACAGTTTAAATGTATTATCTGTGTCAGGATTTTTAGGTTCTTCCAATGACTTGCTATCGCTCACTATACTCATCACTACTTTTTTTAATTCCTTTTCAGGTAAAAAAACATTAATGAAATTGTTGTACGATTTACTCATTTTTTGCCCGTCAATTCCAGGAACAATCATTACCCTTGAGTCTACAAGCGCTTCAGGAACCACCAGAACCTCTTTACCAATTTTATGGTTAAATGATTTTGCGATATCAGCGGCCATTTCAAGGTGTTGCATCTGGTCTTTTCCAACAGGAACAAATTCGGCATCGTACAATAAGATATCAGCGGCCATTAGCACGGGGTAGGTAAATAAACCCGCATTCACATCAGCCAGCCGGTCGGCTTTGTCTTTA
>CAZMHW010000144.1:0-4561 GCA_964566105.1 uncultured Akkermansia sp. | reverse complement strand
CATTCACATCGCTCAAGCGTTCACTTTTATCCTTAAACGAGTGCGCGTTGGCTAACATTGGGAATGGGGTAAAGCAGTTAAGGTACCAGGTTAATTCCGTTACCTGTGGCACACGGCTTTGTCGGTAGAACAGGGTTGTATTCGGATCTAAACCAAACGCCAACCAGGTGGCAGCTACGGCCTTTGTACTTTCTTTAATAAAATCAGGATCTTTTTTACTGGTAAGCGTGTGCAGATCAGCAATAAAAAACAAACTGTTATTTTCTTTTTTCCTGCTTAATTCAATAGCGGGGATAATAGCTCCCAGGATATTACCCAGATGAGGAATGTTGGTACTTTGAATTCCGGTTAAAATGCGTGGCATAATTTAAAAAGACAAATGTAGTAATTTAATAGTTTAAGCAATCTGCGCAGCGTTCTCCATCCATCGCCGCTCTTACGATTCCACCCGCAAAACCGGCACCTTCCCCACAGGGGAATAAATTTTTTAATTGAGGGTGGTGTAGTTTTTCAGAATCTCTGGGAATCCTCACCGGTGTTGAGGTACGCGATTCCACACCAACAATCACTGCCTCGTTGGTAAGATAACCCCGCATTTTTCCACCAAAACCCTTAAATCCTTCTTTTAAGGCAGGGCCGATTAAATTGCCAAGTACCTGTTGCAGCTCCACGCTCTTAATTCCGGGTTGGTAACTGCATTCCGGCAAAGTGGAACTTGTTTTTCCATTTACAAAATCCTGCAGCCTCTGTGCGGGAGCGCTTTGGGTTTTTCCTCCAAAAGACCAGGCTCTTTTTTCCAGTTCTTTCTGAAATTCAAGGCCGGCTAAAGCACCAAATTTTTTATAAGGCTCAAAGTCAGCCAAAGTTAACCCTACCACAATGCCACTGTTGGCAAAAGGATTATTTCGTTTACTCGGACTCCAACCGTTGGTAACTACTTCTTCCTGACTGGTGGCACAAGGTGCGATGATACCTCCGGGGCACATGCAAAAAGAATAAACACCATGGCCTTTGACCTGGTGTACGAGGCTATAACTGGCAGCTGGAAGGTAATCTCTTTTTTGTAATACTTCTTCCATGCTTCCGCAGTGGTATTGAATGCTATCAATAAGGGATTGCGGATGTTCGGCCCTTACCCCTAAAGCAAAAGGCTTTGCTTCCAGGAGAATTTGTTTGTCGTTTAATAGTTTATAAATATCACGTGCCGAATGTCCGGTAGCCAGGATGAGTTGTTGCACCGGAAGATCGGACTCTCCTTTGTCGTTTAAAATTTTAATGGATGTAATTCTTTCGTTGTCCGTCTTAAAATCGACGAGCTTAGAATTGAAATAAACTTCTCCGCCAAACTTCAGAATTGTTTCACGTATGTTTTGAATGAGTTGAGGTAATTTATTAGTGCCAATGTGAGGATGCGCGTCTACGAGAATTTCATCGCTTGCGCCATGATACACAAGGGTTTTAAGGATCTTGTCTATGTCTCCTCTTTTATTGGAACGTGTATAAAGTTTGCCGTCACTGTATGTGCCGGCTCCACCTTCTCCAAAACAATAATTGCTTTCCGGATTTACAGAATGTTCCCTGTTTATTGCAGCAAGATCTCTTCTTCGGGCTTTTACATCTTTACCACGTTCAACTACAATAGGTTTAATGCCCATTTCAAGACAGCGTAATGCTGCAAATAAGCCTGCCGGGCCTGCACCTACGATGTGGCATGTTTTTGCAGACTCAGAAACATCACGGTAATCAAAGGAGATTACTTCCTGGCTTAACTCCTCGTCTACTGCGGCCAGTACCGTTAAATTAATTTTGATTTTTCTCCCCCGAGCATCAATGCTGCGTTTTAAAATTTTAATCTGGAGAAAAGAATCCGGCTTTAAAGAGAGTTGTTGTCTGATCTCAGCCTTGAGATCCTGCTCGTTGACAGCGGTTTGCGGACTAACCTGTAATTGTAGTTTTGCTTGCATAAAGTGGAAGATGTTTATTCTTCAAGGTCAAAAACACAAAGTTCATGATTTTTTACTAAAAACAATAATAAAATGAATCAGCCTTCAAAGGTGATGCTAAAGACAACCATACGCGAACGGATTTTATCGATGCTATTGGTGAAAACGCTGTTTTCTTTTTTGAGTAAGTTTTTTGTGCCTATAAGAAGTTTGAGTTCAAAACCCAGTTTGAAATATTGCAGATAAAAATCAGTACCTGCCCCTGCGCTGTAAAAAAAGTCATCGCGGGTTACTTTTACGTTATCGTCTAATTGATTTGGGCCACCGCCAGAACCCGTACCAGCTTTTTTACGCGCGGAAAGATCGAGTGTATAACCACCACCACCGATAACATACGCCGAAAAATTACCCTGGCGTTTAGACTGAATCTTTGCTTCTACCGGAAAAATAAGAAATACAGATTCCACAGTTTTCTGGAAAATTTTGAGGCTGTCCCGGTCCGGAGTAGCCAGAGTGTATTCTATCCGGCGGGTGCCGAAACTGATGTTTGGAGTTAAACGTAGCCTGACGTATTCAAATAAGCGGGTATCCGCAACCAGGCCAATGGCAAATCCTTTGGCAGGTTTTGAATAAACGGTTTTAACACGGTAACGTGATTCACCGATCACCGTGTCCGGAAACAACGAATTTGGAACCGGGTTAATACGAAAATCGGTTTGATTACCCGCAATGGTAAATCCGAAATGGATTTTTTGCTTGTAAAATTTAGGCAAATTAACCCCGTAACCATCGCTTCCCTGCGAAAAAGCAGAATTTGAGAACAAAAAAACAATAAGTATCGCAACGACTCTTTTCAGGGGATTTATAACGCGTTTTTATGAGGTTAAATTGTGTAAAGTTATTGATTTTGTTGAGTTTAATATTAGTCGAAAACTAATAAAAAACCCTAAATTTGTAGCCTTATGGAAATTCAGGTTATGAAATCTAAGTTGCATTGTGTGACAGTTACACAGGCAGAATTGGATTATATAGGCAGCGTTACTATTGACGAAGATTTGATGGAGGCGGCAAATTTGATTGAAAACGAACAGGTTCATATTTTAGATAAAAATAACGGAGAACGTTTTGTGACTTATGTACTCAAGGGTGAAAGAGGCAGCGGAGTGATCTGCTTAAATGGCCCGGCAGCGTTACGCGTAAAATTAGGCGACGTAGTCATTATTATTTCCTATGCCAATATGGATTTTGAAAAAGCAAAAACATTTCGTCCCTGGGTTGTTTTCCCCGACACTGCAACCAACAAATTGAAATAACATGGCCGGTAAAAATACCAAGTCAATCATACAGTTTATTGTTTTATTGAGCATTGGTATCCTCTTAATCTGGCTCTCGTTACTGGGCATTACACCCGAACAAAAAAAGGAAATTGTCACTGCGTTTAAAACGGCAGATTATTTCTGGATAGGAATATCCATGGTTGTTTCCCTCTTAAGTCACTTTCTCAGGGCTTATCGCTGGAATTACCTTTTAAAACCCGTAGGCTATAAAACTAATCTATTGAATGCCACCTGCCATGTGTTAGTAGGCTATTTTGCAAACTACGGTATTCCCCGTATGGGAGAAATTTCAAGGTGCACACTCGCGTCTAAATACGACAAGGTTCCGTTTGAAGTAGCATTTGGAACGGTGATCACCGAACGCATCATTGATTTTATTTTATTCCTGGTGATCTTTGTTTTGACTCTTGCTTTTCAGTTTACAGAATTAATAGGGCTCGCTAACGAGCTTATTTTTGATAAACTGCGGGAAAAACTTTCCGGCATTGGTCAGAGCCCTTTAAAAATTATAGTATTTAGTTTAGCCGTGTTGGCCATCGTTGCCGGCTTCTTTCTTCTCAGAAAAAAATTCGCGCAGCTATTAAAAGGAAAACTCGGTGGAATCTTAAAGGGAATGGGCGAAGGAATCGGGTCTATTCGGAAAATGGAAAATCCTGTTCAGTTTATAGTGTTAAGTCTTATGATCTGGGCATGTTATTTTTATTCACTTTACATCTGCTTTTTCGCCTTGCCCGGCACTTCTCATCTGGGGCAAAAAGAATGTTTAACGCTTCTACTTTTCGGAACCTTTGGTGTTATGTTTTCGCCGGGGGGGCTTGGCGCTTATCCTGCCATTGTTGGAGGCATCTTGCTCTATACGTTTAAGGTGGATGTAGTTTCTGCATTCGCTCTTCCCTGGTTATCCTGGTCGAGTCAGTTTATATTAGTGGTCGCTCTTGGTATCATCAGTCTGATTGTTTTACCTCTTTATAACCGGAAAAGAAATGTCGTTTCACCAACAACTTAAAAATAAATGCGTCACTAAAGAAAATGCACTGGAGCAATTGAACCAATGTCGGGCCGCTGGTAAAAAAATTGTTTTCACAAACGGGTGTTTTGACATTCTTCATCCCGGACATGTAGATTATCTGTCGCAGGCCCGTGATCTTGGCGACTTTCTGGTACTGGGGTTAAATACAGACAACTCAGTTAAACGTTTGAATAAAGCACCTAATCGCCCTATTAACAACGAACAGACCCGCGCTCTTGTTTTGGCCGGATTAGCATGTATTGACCTGATCG
>CAZMHW010000143.1:4614-8073 GCA_964566105.1 uncultured Akkermansia sp. | reverse complement strand
TTCGAAACATTACTTTCATTCTGAAAATTTAAAACTCTTTGATCAGACGGAACTTCTGAACAGAAAATTACCAAAGAACAAAACCTTAGATAAAAAGACATTTAAGGATGTAACAGACGTTATCAAAAATTCCTTAACCCTTTTGCAACGGGAGACCGATCCGGTAACCTTCATGGATGAAAAATCGTTTCGTCTTTTTGAATTGGAGCGTGGTATCTCAGTGGCTATTTATGGCATGACGCCTGACAGACAGCTTCCATTGGAATCGTATGTAGGATATACCTTATTTAAAAACGGTTTTCCTGCTGCTTACGGTGGCGCCTGGGTGTTTGGAAAAAGAGCCTTGTTCGGGATCAATATTTTTGAGCCTTACCGCGGTGGCGAATCGGGTTTTATGATGTGCCAATTGCTGCGCGTGTACCGTCAGGCTTTTGGGGTAGATTATTTTGAGGTGGAGCCTTACCAATACGGTCTGGGAAATCCTGAGGGCATCAGCTCCGGCGCCTACTGGTTTTATTACCGTTTTGGCTTCCGTTCACTTGATAAGGAATTATTGCGACTGTCGGAGAAAGAGTTTGAAAAGATCAGAAATCAGAAAGGCTACCGGAGCAGCGAGGAAACATTGCTTCGTTTTACGGAAAGTAATGTAGCTCTGCAAATGGGCAAATCCATTCCTTTAACAGTGGGCGAGGTGCGTGAAAAGGTCACGGACTGGATAACAAAAAATCATAAGGGTAACAGAGCGGAGGCGGAGAAGGTGGTCGTAAAGAATTTAATAAACGCTTTGGGCAAAAAAATAAATGTTACGCAGGAACAGAAAAAAGTACTCGCCGAAACAGCTTTCCTCTGCGAAGTGATGAAACTCAAAGTTTCACCGGAAGTCCTCAAACAACTTGTGACTTTAAAACCAACCGATCTTTACGCCTATCAACAGGCGCTTCTAAAGCTTCTCAAAAATTAAGAACCTCTTTCAGAGTTTTAGTTTAACGGCCTTTTCCAGGATTTCCTTCAGACTTTTTACGTCCACATCTTTATGCGCGTCTACGCGAAAGATCTTCATTTTTTTACGCCCCTCGCTGACAAGTTGGGGATGCTGCATTTTGAAACCATCCACAAAACTGATGTATATTTCTTTTGTTTTGGGATCGAATGAAAGAAAACTCATCCACTTGGTGTTCACGTAATAAAAGGGAGTGTTGAATTTTCTTTTTTCAGTAATACTGTCTGAAAAGTCTAAGATAAACTGACGCAAAAAGAGGAGACAACTTCTCTCAGGTTCGGCTAAAGTGATGAAATAGTTATCTACGCTGCTTTGCTCCATTAAACAGAGATAAATAAAGGTGTTTGTTCGCCTCTACGGAGTAGGAAGTAATAACGGTTGTTCTTCCGTTTTCCCCAAGCGTATTTCGTAAAGTGCTGTCCTCTATGAGTTGACAGATCAGTTCAAACCAATCGTCTTCCGTTCGGGCCAGAAAACCATTTTGTCCATGCGTAATAATTTGACTGTTTACGCCCACAGCGCTCATAATGGTGGCAACACCGCAGGCCATATACGACAGTCCTTTTAAACCACATTTGCCATTGGCCCAGGCATCATCCGGCAGGGGCATTAAACCGATGTCGAAACTGTTTAATTGATCTACCTCTGTTGTTTCTGTCCATGCAAGAGATTCAGGCTGGAGTTGCGCGTGATGGTAATTTTTGTCTCCCAGTACTTTAAATTTTACACGCTCTTTATAACGTTCCTGAACTTTTAATAAAACGGGGACAAGTAATTCAAAGTGTTTAATGGTGCTGATACTTCCGCTCCAGCCGATGGTCAGTGTTTTTTTATTTCGCAATTCCGGTTTTGGTTTATGGAAGTCTGTGTCAATAGTAGTGGGGATAATCTGTGTATTCGCATTCAAGGCCAGCGCCTTCTGTGCCAGGTAGGTATTTCCGGCAATAACACACTGAACCGATGTAACGGTCTCAAAAAACTTTTCCGGTTTTTTGATCCATTCCCATTTTTTATTTCCCGGACTTGTATCTGCCAGCCAAATGCTATCGTCAAAATCAAACATGGTGTAGGCTCCAGATTGTACGGCACGACGTTCAAAGAAAGAACTGCCTAAAAAAAGGGCTTCGCGCTGAATAAAAATAATATCGTAGTGTTTAAAACGCCGTAGATCTTTTAGCCGGATAAAAAGTGATTTGATTAAAATAAAAACCTTATTCAAAAAATTTCCCTGAGAATAAAATACGAGATCGTCCTCTGCATTCAATAAGTAAGAGTAGGTGAATTCAAAGCCGTTCTTTTCCAAAAACGGCAAATACTGTTCGAAACGGTAACGCTGACTGGGAGAGCGTTTGGGTCGATGGGCGCAGAGTATTAAAACACGTGGCATATTATTCCTCTACATCCAGTTTAAATTTATGAAGGAAGCGGTGAACCACAGGACTAAAAATAATGGCGACGCTCGTTAAAAATGCAACGCCACTGTAAATGGCATAAAAAGAGGCGAAAATTTTACCGCCATTGTTAATCGCTTTGTCTACCGGCCCCATACCTGTAAGAATCATACTGGCGTTGTAAAGACTGTCTACCCAGCCCAGATCGAAGTAATAGTGATATCCCAAAACCCCGATTAACAAAGAGATAAAAAGAACAGCTCCCCCTACTAAAATATTTCGGATGAGTTTGCCGGCATAATGTGTTACATGCGGTAAATGTTTTATATGATTTGCCATAAGAATTTCTGTTTGAAATGTATCTGCTGCTTAGGATTACAACGTAATTTCTCTATAAAAATAAGGAATTGCCGGAGATTAGTTCTATTTCTTTAAGCTTTATTAATTGGGGCATTTGTCATAAATAGATTAGCTTTGTAGGCATGAATCTGCACTTCGATTTCATAGAAATTTTAAAGGTAAGCACCGTTTTGTTTGCAGTGGTGGATATCATAGGGTCTATCCCGGTGATCATTAATCTGAAACAGAACTCCGGTGGTATCAATGCCTTTAAAGCATCCTGGGTGTCCCTGCTCATTATGATTGTATTTTTATTTGTGGGGCAATCGATCCTGGAACTCATTGGAATTACCGTCAGCGATTTCGCCATAGCAGGTTCTTTTGTGCTTTTTTTCATTGCGATGGAAATGATTCTTGGCATAAAAATATACCGGGACGAACTTCCGGCAACGGCTTCGGTGGTGCCACTGGCCTTTCCTTTAATTGCGGGCACGGGGACATTGACCACACTTTTGTCTATCCGTGCGGAGTATAATTTGCTCTCTATCATTATTGCTATCGTCGTTAACATCGTGATTGTTTATTTTGTGCTGAGGTATCTGAATTTTCTGGAGAAGCTGCTTGGTAACGGAGGCATTGCTATCATTAAAAAAGTATTCGGCGTAGTACTCCTGGCACTTGCCATTAAATTATTTAAAAAATCAATTGGTTTATGATCCCCAGACCGCT
>CAZMHW010000143.1:1333-4604 GCA_964566105.1 uncultured Akkermansia sp. | reverse complement strand
CTCCTGTTGGTGGCTTCCAATACGTTTATGACCATTGCCTGGTACGGGCATTTGCGGTTTAAAGAACTTTCCTTTTTGAAGAATACCGGTTTGCTGGGAATGATCCTGATTAGCTGGGGAATTGCTTTTTTTGAATACATGCTCATGGTACCGGCCAATAAACTGGGAAGTAATCTTAACGGCGGACCCTTTAATATGTGGCAATTAAAATTGATCCAGGAAGTGGTATCCATCTCTGTATTCGTAGTCTTTACACTCCTGTTTTTTAAGACAGATCAGTTAAAATGGAACCACGTAATCGGTTTTGTTTTTCTGCTGGGAGCTGTTTATTTTTTCTTTAAGAAATAGAGTGCAAGAGTCATGACTAAAACGAACCAAGACAGAAGAGAACCATGACTAAAGAGAATCAGGAGCCAAGACAGTCACCTCTTGAGTCCCTTCCGTCTTGCCTCCCTTAAGTCCCTTCAATCCTGCCTCCTCAAACAGTTGCTTCTCTTAAATACTCCAAAAAAGGATGCATGGCTTTAAAACCTGCCAGGATGGTGGCATCGGCATTCTTCTCCATAAGTTGTTTGTCACTTAATGGATAGCTCACAATAAAGTGTTTGTTTTTGAGGATCTCTATGTGTGGATGGTCTTTTTCAAATCCCTTGGGCGCTGTTTTTAATTTGTCATCTTCATCCAGTCCTTTAAAAAATTTTTTAAATGAGGCGGATTTCAGAATTTTGAGAAAAGCTTCCGAATTGTAATCGATTTCCTGACGGATGGCATTCAGCATATCGGGTTGCGGCATATAAACCCCGCCGGCCAGAAAGCTCGCTCCCGGCTCCAGATGAAGGTAATAACCTGCTACTAACGATTTTTTGCCTCCCGGATTGATACTTGCCCCGAAATTACTTTTGTACGGCGTTTTGTCCTTTGAAAAACGTACATCCTTGTAGATTCTGAAAACACAGTCCTTGCCTTTTAACTCGGGTGAAATTCTTTTATCAAATTTTGTTGCTCCCTTAATGAGCTTATCGACAAAGATTTCAAATTCTTCTTTTGCCTCGAGGTAGCGTTCCTTGTTTTTATCAAACCAGTCTTTGTTGTTATTGGTTTTAATGTTTTTTAAAAATGCGAGTGTTTTTTGCATAACAATTACATGGATATTTTATCGGATATTTTTTTGAAAAATTTAAGATGGGTCAGAAATTCTTTGGCCACAATACGGAGCAGGGTGTAACACGGTAACGCAATGATCATTCCGAAAATACCACCCAGAGTAGCCGCCATCAGGGTTACAATAAATATTTCAAGAGGATGGGCTTTTACAGTATTTGAAAAAATGAAGGGCTGTACAATAAAACCATCGATTAGATTGATACTCAGAAGTGCAAAAAAGATCTGATAGACGGTTGCGCCAATCATCTCGTAATTGCCGGTGCTGATGCAGCTGCTCACACCTAAAGTAATCGCCACGATCATGGTAATAACAGAGCCGATATACGGAATAACATTGAGGATGGCGGCACAAAAAGCAATCAGAATAGCGTTTTTAATCCCCAGAATGGATAAAGTAATCAACACTGCCAAACCAACAATAAGCATGTCAAAAAACAATCCTGCAAAATACTTGCTTAACATTTTTTTGCTGGTTCTCAATACCTCACCAAAGGCATCTTCTTTTCCAACAGGCACAATAACCATCAGACTTTCCTTCACAATGTTTTCATCTTTTAAAAGAAAGAAGGTGATAAACAATACGCAGAGCGTGCCTCCCAGAATAAGACCGGAGTAGGAGAACAGATTGTTAAGCACCAGCCCCACGTTATTAGCCGTTATAAACTGGTTTAACTGGCTGGTCACACTTTTCTGGAGTTCTTCTTCAGTGCCGAATTTTAAAAGAATGGACTTCACAAAAGGGAATTGTTCCAACAGATTGTGCATGACCTCGTAAAAATTGAGTTCATATAAAAAATCTATTTCGTTGGCAAGAGGGGGTACGATGAGCAAAAATAAACCAACAACCAAGCCCAGAATTAAGAGTATGGTGCTTAAGGCGGCCAGACTATCTGGTAACCGTTTAGTTCCAATTTTGATCTTGCCGAGCCTGTAGGTAATGGGGTAACCAATCAGGAAAAGGACAAGCGAAATGGCTAAGTAAATAAGTATTTTAAAGAACACCACCGCGAAAAGCAGCAAGGCCAGAAAACCGATGATTCGCCAGATATTAAAATTTAATTTCACAGCTAACTAATGTCAGGTTTTAAAGATAGCTTTTATTCATTAAATTTGGTAGGTTGAATCTTTTGATCCGAAATACCTTTTTTGCACTGCTGGGGCTCTTCCTGGTTAATTGTCAGACGCATAATCAATACACCTCCAAACCAACAAAAAGCCTGGTAAATCCCGACAGCGACCTGCTGGAAGCTAATTCTGTGGCTTATCACGTAAACGATTCCTTAACTCAGTGTTATCTGGAGATTAAAAACGAAAATTTATTATACAAACGCCCCGATACCACCAAGGCCTTTTACACAGATCTTAAGATCACCTATAAATTGTTGACAGAACAAAACAGCCGGAAAATAATTGACAGTGGTTCATTTTATATGCGTGACCGCGCCGAGGATGAAGTGGTGAGGATGAAATCCCTGTATGCAAAATACAATTTGAAAGCGCGCCCGGGCAACTCGTATTACCTGGAAACGGAAATTTTTGATCTGAACAAAAAAACAAAGTACATTCAGGGAATTAATATTTATAAACTCAATGGCTTTAGCCGTCAGAATTTTTTAGTGACCTTGAGAGACACCGTGGCCTTTAAAAATAATTTCCTGAACGGCGAGGAGGTCATTGTAAAATTTTCGAATCCTGCCGTTGGCCAGGTAACGGTGGATTGTTTTTTTAAAGAGTTTGGTCTGGCCCTACCGCCTTTTTCAACCAAAGCAGCCGACGAGTTAAAATACAAACCCGACAGTGTCTTTGTTTTGACCTTAAGCACAAATCAGTTTCGCTTAAAAATGCCGGAAAAAGGATTTTATCACGTCAAAGCCGACTCCAGAAGTAACGAGGGTATCACGTTGTTTACTTACGACAATACCTTTCCAGGGGTAAGTAACAGCGATGAAATGATCGATTGTACCCGGTATTTAATGAGCAGGGAAGAATTTGATAATTGTAAAAGTACCACTGAAAAAAAAACCATCATTGTTTATTTTTTGCAAACAGTAAGTTGCAGCCAACAACGCCCGCCTGATTTTTTTAAAACCAAATAACGCCTGGGAAA
>CAZMHW010000143.1:0-1323 GCA_964566105.1 uncultured Akkermansia sp. | reverse complement strand
CTGTAGGTGGCAGCAACGAACGCGCGCGTGAGTTGTTAAAACGCTATTACGGCAGGGTAAAAGAGGCCAATAAAAATTACAGCAGTTACACGCAAGGTTGGAAAAGTGACCGGGGAATGATTTTTATTGTGTTTGGCCCGCCTACAAACACCTATCACAGTAAAAAGGATGAAGTGTGGGTGTATGGCAACGAAGCCAATCCGAATGCGCTGCGGTTTATCTACAACAAAACAGAAAATCCTTTTAGTGATAACGACTTTGTGTTAGAGCGTTCACAGTTTTATAAAGACTCCTGGTACACCGCGGTAGAGTATTGGCGGCAGGGTTTGATTTATATGGAAAACAGGAGGTAGGGCAGGTAATTGCGTCTTCTCAAACTTCAGCCATCTGTAAGGATTATTCGAAGCTCTCATTCGCGAAGGAAATACAGCGGAGGGATTAAAGTTGCCCGGACGAGAAATTTATTCTAACTTTATTACTAAGAATATTAAACTTTAGATCTCTCTTCTACAAGCGAATCATAAAGTGGATGTATTAAATATCAGTAAACCCAATAAACAAGATTATTTACAGAGGTAAACCAGTACGACAAAACTAAAATTAAAGCCGCCTTCGATAAAGTTAAGTGGTAACTTTTCGAAGGCGGTTTCAAACGCATGAGAGTATTAATTTTCATATTTCTTTTTTTTATAAGTTGTGCTGCTCTTTCGCAAGGAGGGTTTAGGGAACGCTACTATGTAAACAATGCTTTAAGTCATGACACAAAAGATATTTTTGAAATATCCCCTGGTAATTATTTTGCTGGCGGTATTTCTTGACATTAGTTGGATTGAATTCACTAGGGCAAGTTCAATGGGAGAAAAAATATGGAACCGAAAATCTCCAATATGCCAATCATCCATTAGTTTATCGTTCATTTTATACTGAAAATAATTTTTTTTATTATACAGGTGCAATAATAGATAGCACGCAAAAAACAATTGGGACTCTTGTAAAATTTGACAGCAACGGGAATAAGATTTGGCAAAAATTTTATCGTGATTCAACAGGTTTGCATATTGATGTTATTCCTAATAAAGTAACATGCAGTATTGATGGAGGATTTTTAATCACTGGTTTTTTTCAAAATTGGTCTAACAATACACAACCAAGTTTACTTATAAAAACAGATGCTAATGGCAATGAACTCTGGCGCAAAATTATCCATAAGGCTGTGCCAGATGTGAGTGATGGCAGAGCGATTTTGCAGGATAGCGCCAGCAAAAAGATAATTATTGCAGGGAACCAGTACATTGGTAATGCTAGTAATGCTGACGTGTATAC
>CAZMHW010000142.1:0-8128 GCA_964566105.1 uncultured Akkermansia sp. | reverse complement strand
TTTCAGGACAACTCTGCCAACAAAGAGCAGGCAGCTGATTATATGCGCAACTTCGAAAAACTCTGGAAAGAAAACGTCATTGCCGGCTACTACAAAGAGATTGTGATGGAAACATCCAATACCATGCTCACCAAACGCATGAAGCCTTATCCTTATTTTATTGGCTATCTCAATACCGTAATGAACTGTATTGTGGCCAAACAAAGCACTGAAAACTTTCAAAACTGGCAGCTGTGTGTGGATAAGATACTTAAAGGAAAATCGTTACGCGGAGCCCAGGATTTTTTTGATGTGAGTGAAAATATTTTTAAAAACAACACCTTTTACAAAACACCTTCTTACCGTTATTACAGCCTCGAGCCCAATTACCGGTTTGTTTACGATTCTATTCCGGTAGTGGTATTTGAGGAGGTTACACTCATAGGAGCCAATCCCCGTGGAGACAGTATTGCCATTGAGGAAACTGGCGGAACCTATTATCCCACCAGCGGTCGGTTTGCAGGCAAGGGAGGAAAGGTAAGCTGGGTGAGAACCGGGCTGGACAATGAAGTGTTTGCCATGTTACGACGTTACAATATTGATTGTAAAATTGGAAGTTACTCCAGCGATAGCGCCACCTTCACGGGTAAACAGTTTTTTGATCAACCTCAGTTAGGAAAACTCACCGACCGGATCATCACCGAAAACCGCGAAACCTCTTATCCCCGCTTTGACTCCTATAGCAAACGTATTCTAAGAAAAGACATTTACCCCGATGTGGATTACGAAGGGGGCTTTGGTCTAACGGGCGCTAAGTTTATTGGATCCGGAACTGGTAACAACCTGGCACGTATTATTTTTAAGAACGAAGGCAAGCGCTTCCTGGAAATCAGCTCCAGGGCATTTGCTATGAGCAAAGATAAAATTGCCGCCAATCCCGCCATTATCAAATTTTTTCTCGATAAGGATACCATTTACCACCCGGGATTGAGTTTTACTTACCAGGTAGAAAAACGCCAGGTAACTATTCTGAGAGGGGATGACGGACTTCAGAAAACACCTATTTTAAATTCCTTTCATAAATACGATATGTATTTTGAACAGATTGTGTGGCAGATCGACGAACCGATACTTGCGTTCAATTTTTTGCCTAACAATTTCCAGGGAGAGGCCTATTTTGAATCGATGGATTTTTACAACCGCGACAAGGCAGAAGCCATTAAGGTTGGAGAAAATATCAGCCCCATTACCCGCATGATCGATTATTACAACACTGTGGGAAAACCCACTAATTTCTCCGTAGTCGACTTTGCCAAACACATTAAGTACCTCGCCAACGACCTGCGCCCAATCATTTTTAAAATGGCCATCTTTGGTCTGATCTATTTTAATCCGGAAACGGATATGATCACTGTACGTCAACGTTTGTTCGATTATGCCGACAATGCCAAACACAAACACGATTATGATATTTTAACCCTGCATTCGGTAATACCCGGTAAAGACAACGCCACCATGAACCTTATGAATTATGACCTGACGGTTCACGGGGTGAAACAAGTCTTGTTAAGCGATACACAAAAAGTATTCATCTTCCCAAAACACGGGGAAGTAACTCTGAAAAAGAACCGCCGCATTGATTTCAGTGGAACCGTTGCCTCAGGTAAATTTGAGTTTGTGGGCAAGGACTTTGTTTTTGATTACGATCTGTTCAAGATCAGCATGAAGACCATTGACTCCATCAAGATTTACGTAGAAGCCTTTGAAGCCGACGTGAACGGAAATATTCCGTTCAAAAAAGTACAGACCTTAATAGAAAATGTAAACGGAGAACTGCGGATTGACGCTCCAAAAAACAAAAGTGGTTATGGCAAAGCACCTACCTTCCCGAGCTTTCAAAGCTTTAAAGAAAGTTATGCCTTCTACGACAAGCGTCAGATTTTTAAAGGTGTTTATAACCGTGATAAATTTTATTTTAAGTTAGATCCGTTTAGTATTGACAGTCTCGATAACTTCCGGAACGAAGGGATGCGTTTTGAAGGCACCTTTGCCTCCGCCGGCATTTTCCCAGACTTCAAGGAGATTCTGGGATTACAAAAAGATTATTCCCTGGGGTTCATACGGCAAACTCCTGCGGGTGGATTTCCAATATACAAAGGCAAGGCAAATTTTGATAAAGAGATTCGCTTGAGTAACAAAGGTCTGCGTGGTGGTGGAGATCTCGCTTTTAGTTCAAGTCTTTCAAAAGTACCGGACCTTATTTTCTTTCCCGATAGCGCCAACGGTTACGCCAATACCTTTGATGTAAAAGAAGGAGATAATCCTGAATTCCCGGTAACACATGGGGATACCGTGCGTCTGCATTTTATGCCTTACGAAGATCTGCTCCAGGCTTATAATACCAAATCGCCTTTTATCTCTTACAAAGAAAAAGTTCAATTCCGCGGAAGATTTGACCTGACGTTTAAAGATCTGGTTGGCGACGGTAAAGTGGAATTTGACAAAGCAAATTTAACTTCGTCTAAAATTTTATTCGTGAAACGGCGTATGTTCAGTGACACTGCTAATTTTCGCCTGAAAGCTTTTGAGGAGGAAGGCTTTACGTTTAGTACCGTAAACGTAAATGCTAAAATCGACTTCGATGCGCGCATCGGTGAGTTTGTTACCAATGGAGAAGGTTCGTATGTGAAATTTGACAAGAACCAATACATCGCTTTTATGGACCGTTTTAAATGGTACATGGATGCTGAGGATATTGAGTTGGGAGATACTCAGAAAAAAATGGTCACCGATACTTCTGAGGCGGGACTCGATCTGGAAGGGCCTGAGTTTATTAGCATTCACCCCAAACAAGACTCCCTCCGGTTTTTTGCCCCGGGCGCCAAATACAATCTGCGTAAATACATTATTCGTTGTATGAACGTGCCGTTTATCAATGTGGCCGACGCCCGTATATTCCCTAAGAATGGAGATGTAACCGTGTTTAAGAATGCTGTGATGGATACCTTAAGAGAGTCTAACATTCTGGCGAATACCGTAACGAAATTCCATAACATCCGGAATACTACTGCTAATATTTTTGGCAGAAGGAACTACCTGGCTTCCGGTGAATACCAATACCTCGATGAAAACGACAAGCCCTACCTCATCCTGTTTAAAACAATTAAACCCGATACTTCCGGTCAAACCATTTCAGAAGGTGAGATACCTGAAAAAGACAATTTTAAATTCAACGACTACTTCTCCTTTGCCGGTAAAGTTTACCTGCAGGCAACACAACAATTTCTCACCTTCGACGGTGGTACCAAAATTGTACACAATTGTAACCGCATTGGTAAATCGTACCTGAGGTTTACGGGTGAGATCAATCCCAAAGAGATCTTAATTCCTATTCCCAAAAAAGCACTCGACATGAGAGGTGCTGCGGTAGGTACAGGTTTGTTCTTTAATCCGGACTCCAACGCCGTATATGCGTCCTTCCTCTCCTTGCAGGGAGCAAGAAGTTCAAAGGATGTGATTGAAGCCGACGGACTGTTAACCTATGACAAGGAAAATCAACAATACGAAATTTCGAATAAAGAAAAACTCGAAGAGATGAGTTTGCCGGGAAATTACGTGAGCTTAAATACCAATAATTGTGTGATCAATTCGGAGGGCAGTTACAATTTAAGCAACGACCTGGGCCAGATAAAATTAAAATGTGTTGGTAATGCTGAGTTTAAAAGTGTGACTGACAGTGTTGATTTTAACCTCATGATGGTGATTGATTTTTTCTTTGAAAGCAGCATTCTTAAAAAAATGGCCAAGGATTTTGAATTGTACCGTGGCACGCTCAGTCCAACGCCTTTTGAAGGAGACCTGTTTAACCATGGAATTATTGAATTGCTCGGAAAAGAACGCGGCGACCGCGCCCTTTCAGAATTAAATTTATATGGCAATTACAAGCGTTTTCCCGATGAGTTGGAAAAAAGTCTGGTGTTGAGTAACGTAAAAATGACCTACAATGAACGTGTGAAAGGATATCTCTCGAGCGGTCCCATCGGTGTTGGTAACGTTCTCAAAACAGAAATTTTCAGTTTCTTTGGCGGCGAATCCATCATCCAGATCAAAAAACAAAGAGGAGGCGATCTTCTTGATATCTACCTGGAGGCAGATGCCAATACCTGGTACTACTTTACATTTAACCGCGGAACCATGCTTGCCGTGAGCAGCAACGATCAATTCAACAAAGATCTGACCGAACTGAAAGCAAAAAGCAAAAAAATGGATGTGGAGAGAGGCCCGTCGTACCGTTTTGATATTACAAACAAAAAGAAAAAGGATCAGTTCTTATCCAAATTAAAACAATTAGGAGCACTCGGCGTTGAGGAGAAAAAAGAAGAAGAATAATTAATTTTTTAAAAATGAAATTAGTCGTTTCGGTTGTTACGTCCCTATTTATTACCGTTAGCTGCCTTGCGCAGACGCCAAGGTTTGAAATTAAATTTTCTGAACCGTTAGCGGTTTTTGTTTACGTAGATCAATTGTCTAACAACCATGGAAACAACCCATTCAAAACCCAGTTCACCAATTCTATCTATAACCGTGAGAAGTATAAAAATCTCCTGGCCCAGTTTGATACGCTTAGACTAAATTACACATACGACTATCAGGAATTCCCCTATGCCTCTAAAATTCCAGGCATGACCGAAGCCCTTCTTAAAAAGAATCTGATAAGCAGCGCCAATCTTAAGGATTTCAAAAAGCGTGCCGTAGGGATTATTCCCAACGCTAATCTTTTACAATTAACCGCCATCCTTTACGAATTTCAACTCGTATACAGGGAGCTGGTGTACCAGCCCAATAAGGTAAAATTTGAGAAACAACTCAGCGAAGTAACTGACTTTGTGAAGACTAAAAATCTAGGGTCCTTCTTCGACAAAGGAATCTTTTTTTACAAATCGTATTGGGAAGAAGCCATTCCTTTCGAAGTAGCCTTTTATCCCTTTCCAAATTCACAGGGATTCAGTGCCGAAGCTTTTTGCAACAACGCTGTAAGCGCCCTGCAAATAGACAACAAAGATTACAATACTCTTTTGGGCGTTATGTTGCACGAAATTTTTCACATACTTTACGACGAACAACCCTTAACCGTAAAACGCAACGTCGCGGGCTGGTTTTCTGCCAATCCCTCCAAATGCAGTGCCTACGCGTATTTGCTAATGAATGAGGCTCTGGCTACAGCGCTTGGAAACGGTTATGTTTACGAATCATTAAGTGGGAAAAAAGATGAGGGGGATTGGTATGACAGAAAGTACATCGATCAGATGGCGAAGAAAATTTATCCGACACTGACCGAATACCTCAACCAAAAAAAAGGAATAGACGAGAACTTTGTGAACACGTACATCAAATTGTATGAAGACAATTTTTCGTCCTGGCTAACTGAAATGGACAATATCATGTGTTACCGCTATGTGCTTACCGATAACGCCGCCGATTTTTCTGTCATCAACAATGCCTTCCGCTATGCTTCTTTTTCTCAGTACGAAGATCAGGTAAGCGAACTTTCGATCGATAAAATGAAGGAGTCACATATTACCAAAATGATTATCGTTTCCAAAGACAATGAAACGAAACTGGCCCTCGTGAAAAAAAAGTTCCCTGAGTTAAAAGCCTGGAAATACAAGGCTAAACAAGATTTTTTGTATTCCGCTCTGCTTGAAGATAAAACACAACTCATCGTCGTTAACACCGTTAAAAACACCACCGAAAAAATGCTCAATGGCATGGTGATGCTCCCTCAACCGGAACCTGCCACCACGAAATAAAAAACCCTCTCCGGATGGAAAGGGTTTGATTTTTTTACCTGAAATATCTGAATTATAATCCCAATAAAATCTCTTCCGGATTTTTACCACCAAACAACATACGGCTTGGATTTTCCAGCATCTCTTTTACTTTCACCAAAAAGCCAACACTCTCTTTTCCATCAATAATGCGGTGATCGTAACTTAAAGCCACATACATCATAGGGCGAATTACTACCTGGCCATTCACCGCCATTGGACGCTCCACCACATTGTGCATTCCAAGAATAGCGCTCTGCGGAGGATTAATGATCGGCGTGCTCATCATGCTGCCAAACACACCACCATTAGTGATGGTGAAGGTTCCGCCTTCCATATCGGGAATGCCTAATTTTCCATCACGGGCTTTGATCGCCAGTTCTTTAATTCCCATTTCAATCTGAGCAAGGCTCATCAATTCTGCATTACGTAAAACCGGAACCATTAATCCTTTAGGCGCACTTACCGCGATTCCAATATCACAATATCTGTTATACACAATTTCGTCACCGTCAATCATTCCGTTTACAGCCGGATAATGGTACAGCGCCTCGGTTACTGCTTTGGTGAAAAAGCTCATAAAACCAATGTTACTTCCGTACACTTCTTTGAATTTATCTTTGTATTTGGCGCGGATAGCGTAGATCTCACTCATGTCCACCTCGTTAAAAGTGGTAAGCATGGCCGTTTCGTTTTTAACGGCTACCAAACGTTTCGCAACGGTTTTACGCAGAGAGGTCATTTTTACCCGTTCTTTATCCCGGTTGCCCTGCCAGCTATTACTCAGTACTTTTGCGGCAGTAGGTAAACCGTTAGATAAGGCGGATAATACGTCCTGTTTGGTAATACGTCCGTCTTTTCCGCTTCCGTTCAACTGGCCGGAGGAAATGTTGTTTTCGGCCATCAGTTTAGCTGCTGCAGGACTGGGTGTTCCCGATGCATAAGATGTTTTTTCTGCCACTTGCGGACTACTGGTCGCTGGTTTGTCGGCCGGAGCAACCGCTGCAGGCTGTTTAGCGGCCACTGCTTCTTTCGGCTCTTCCTTCTTCACTGCTGCTTTCGCCTCCGGTTTAAAAGAAGTGTCAATTTTCACTACTACCTGTCCTATTTTAACAGTATCGCCTTCGGCCGCCAGTAATTCAATTTTTCCGGACTCCTCGGCATTTAAAGTCAATGTTGCCTTGTCGGAATCAATCTCGGCCAACACATCGTCTTTCTCAACCACATCTCCCGTATTTTTTACCCAACGGGCAATGATCACTTCTGTGATAGACTCCCCAGGACTCGGTACTTTTAACTCTACAATTGCCATATTAATTCTGTTGAATGTATTTAAAATTTAATTTTTTATTTAACCAGTACTTTTGTGAAAACGCTCGTCATTATTTCCTCACTCTCTGCGGCATGACGTTTCGCAAATCCTGTAGCAGGACTTGCCGCCTCGTCACGTCCAATGTATTTTAAGTTCAGAGAACGCAGATTTTTGTCAACAAAACGCCAAGGGCCCATGTTTTCTGCTTCTTCCTGAATAAACAGATACTCTTTTGCGTTTTTGTATTTGGCAAGAATGGCGTCCACCTGTTTTTTCGGAAAAGGGTATAACTGTTCCAGTCGGATAAACGCGATGTCATCAGCTCCTTCTTTTTCACGACGTTCAATCAGCTCGTAATAAATTTTTCCGGAACAGAAAGCCAGACGCTTCACTTTTTTTACATCTACAGCCGGATCGTCCAGTAATTCGCGGAATTTGTTTTTGGTAAAATCTTTAAGCGTACTCACACAACTTGGATAGCGCAGTAATTTTTTTGGTGTAAAACAAATAAGTGGTTTACGGAAATCGCGTTTTAGCTGGCGACGCAGGGCGTGAAACTGTTGTGCAGGGGTTGTTGCATTGATTACCTGCATGTTGTTCTCAGCACACATTTGTAAAAAACGTTCAATTCGCGCGCTGGAATGCTCAGGTCCTTGTCCTTCATAACCGTGCGGTAACAATACCACCAGGCCGTTCATCCTTCTCCATTTGTATTCAGATGCGGACAAATATTGATCGATGATGATCTGGGCTCCGTTAAAGAAATCCCCAAACTGCGCCTCCCAGATAGTGAGAGCGTTTGGTGAGGCATACGCATAACCGTATTCATATCCCAGCACGGCATATTCACTTAAAAGAGAATTGTAAATGTCAATTCTTTCAGGTGCTCCGATATTATTCAGAGGAATGTACTCCTCTTCGCTGTCCTCAACTTTCACTACAGCATGGCGGTGCGAGAAAGTTCCCCTTTCCACATCCTGGCCACTGAAACGTACCCTGTGTCCTTCAG
>CAZMHW010000141.1:0-8156 GCA_964566105.1 uncultured Akkermansia sp. | reverse complement strand
CAATTACTTAGAACCAGGTAGCAGCCTTGCTCATTTTGAAGATATTTGCAGTAATCCTGGGGGGACAACCACCTGCACAGGACCCACCGGTGACTGGAATAACCTTTATTTCCTCATGGCAAATTTTACTCCGACTGGATCTTGTTACGTTAAGCGTTATCCCAAGGATGAAGAAAGGAAGGTACTATGCGACCTGGGGTATTCTGTGAATGCAACTTTTGGAAGTACTGCAGTTGCAGGCTCCTCTTACTCGTATTCTTCGGGTTTGTGTTCGCCAACACTCTCTGTCTACGGAAATAATGACGGGCTCGCTGGAAACGTATATACTCTTGTAACAACACTAGGCTCTCTTGCTGTGCCATACTCCACAATTTTGGCCAATGACCTCCCTGTTTCAGGATTAACCGTTTCTTGTGTGGAACTTGTATATAATAATGCGACATTTACATTAGGAGCTTCTGACTTCACCGTTCAGGCGCCTCCCGGAAGTGGTGTAGTTACGTTAAAATACTATCCAAAAGATATCGCAAGTGGAAAATTCGGAAATGCAACCTATATTTCTCTTTACTTCGTTCCGCCAGGATGTTTGAGTTGCAATCTTATCAATAACGGAGGCTTTGAATACTCAAATAACGCAGTTAATACTTGGTCTTGTGGCCTTCTTGGTGGAAATCCGCCGCTAAGATGGCTTGATTGCTGGGAAAATTACCAAGCAAATATTTATTTTGGCACTTCAGGTATAGATCTCCTTACTACTTCATGCACACCGAGTGCAGGCGCATATCAGTTAAATGTAAATACAAATAATACCACTCCACCAGTAAACGCATTGAACACCAGCCCTAGTCAAAATAACCAATGCGTAGCGCTTTATCACACTGGATATTCACCAACCGGAGTTTTAATAAATACTTTAAATACACCTCTTCAAACCGGTCAATCATATGTTGCTTCCTTCTGGATCCTTAATCAGGGGCAATCGGCCAACAATACTATCAATATACCTAATAATCCTGTAGTGATTACTCTTGCATCCTCTCCATTCGCCTCATTTACACATTCTACCAATTTTCCATCAGGCTTAAATGTTCTTCAACAAACCACCGTAAATGCAGGTAACTCATGGTCTCAAATCACGTATACTTTTACATATGCTCCAACAGTATTCGCACCGGTAGTTCTTATAGGCATAGATGCTCTTCAAACTACGCCTCCGAGCTCGGTTGCGCCAGGAAATTACTATTATTATTGTTTCCTTGACGAATTTTCAATTAATCCAATAAATTCACCAAGCCTGTCAATTCCAACATCGTCCCTATGTACAAATCAGAGTATTACAAACCTCGCTACCTACACAGGAACAACTCCTGGTGTGTTTTCGGGCCCAGGTGTAAGCTATTCAGGAACTCAGTATGATTTTAACCTCACAGGCACACTTACGCCAGGTACTTACCCAATTGCTTTTACGTATACTAATGGTACTTGTCTAAATACAATTTATCATGCGGTTACGGTTCAGAATTGCTGTGCTACTTCTACTGCATCTACTTTCACCACCAGTTCAGTGAGCACTTCTACCGTTCTTACAGGCCCAAAGCGCTTTCCAAACAGTTTTACAGTACAACCAGGCACGCAACTTGCTCTTGCCGGTGGGGAGTTTCTTATTGACCCTGGCGTTAAGATAACGGTCAGTTCAACAGCAACACTCCTTTTGCTGGGTTCTCATTTATATGGTTGTGTAGGTCTATGGCAAGGAATAGAGGTTCTGAGTGGCGGACAAGTACAATCAGTTGCGTACAGTGGAAATGAAAACTTGATTGAAGATGCGGAAATTGCTATCGATGTCACAAATTATTCACCAAACATCATGAATAATATTCTTGATTTGAAAGACATTACTTTTAATAAAAACTACATTGGCATAAATCTTACCAATTATACGTTAACCTCTAATACCTATTCCACACCTTTTAATTTGAGTAACTGCGTATTTACCTGTCGTAATTTTACATTTAATGCCAGTTCCTGGCCCCACGCTTCAACAAGCGACTTACGTAGTGTAACGAATGCAACAACCGGACTGATCGCACCTTTCGAGCTTGAAAGTGCACCCATAACAACACTTAAAAGCCCTCATGCTTCCGTACCTTCACATATAGCTATTAATATTATGAACTCCGGTAGCACCGCCACCTTATACCCAGCTTCCAGTATATTTTCGTTTAATAATGTGTATGTTGGCTCCGCTGGTGGAGGAACAAACACGGCTGACTTTTTGCTTTTTGATGCACATGAAACATTTATTGCTTCCTCGGGAAGTAATGTGCGTGTGCAGAATTGCATTTTTCAAAACACACAAACCCTTACTGTAAATAATACGGCTACCGCAAGTGCCGCCATACAATTTACCAGTAGCCTGACGAATAATAAACTCGATATAAGTGGTTCCAATTCTAATTTAGGTTGTCGTTTCTGGAATTGCCATACTGCCATAGAAGCCAAAAATACCTACATTTTAAATGCGGAAAATATGATTATCAGAAGTGCCCACACAACCTCTGCACCAAGTACGGTGACAGCAAGCTTGCCGGGCGACCGCGGTCTATATATAAACACAAACCGCTTTGAGGATTATGTGATTCAAAACAACGAGTTTACCAACGTCACTGACGGGATCTCCATGGTCTGCGCTCCAGGTGCTTTTCCGGGTTACAGCGGCTGGTTTGAGCCATACCTTGGGGCTTACTGGAACATTGTTTACACACGCAACGCAAGTATCCTGAGCAACACCTTTTCACCTCAAACAAGTACAAGTTTTACAGGTAGTACCGGCAATTATTTACGTAATCCTATTACCATCTCTGGCCCGGTAAATATCTGGTCCACCTGGTCTGCCAACGGCATCAGGGTGCAATACAACACAATATACAGGGCGTTTAACGGAATAACAATGAACGGACTTAACTCTATTGGCATAGGGTACCACGCTGACGGGCCACCAAAAATGATAGCCAGTAATACCATTACACTCGATCAGGATTTTATGACAAATACCCAGAACGGCATTGAATTTGCAAACAGTATCCCCGCACCACAAGGTTTTCCGACTTATTCCAGCCAGGCTCTGCAGAGCATTGAAACGAATAGTTTAACTGTTTATGGTTCTCCGCTTACCAATACAAATATTGCCCTTGTGCATTGTTATGGTAACGGTGGCGTAAGCCCTTCCGTGGCAGTTGTGCCGGCGCCTTATCTCATTTGCAACGATGTAAGCAACGCGTATAATGGCTTTTTATTTGAAGGGCCGAATCAGCTTAGTTATTGGCGTGGTAACAGCATGACCAACCTTGCTATGGGGATGGCGCTTACCAACTCCGCCATTATTGGCCCTCAAGGAACCACAACGGCATCAAGCGATAATAGATGGTTAGGGAGTTGGAGTAGTTATACAAATACCTATGTAGATGGCTTTAGTGACGCTGTTAATTCTCCATTATATATACAAAGTGCCACCACGTACAGTCCTTTGAATAATAATGGTCCTAATCCAGCACTTAGCTATAATCAAGCGGGCAACATATATATAGTTTCTCCAGGAGCAAGCACCTATGTCTGCGGGGGTGGCTATGGGCAATTAACACCTCCAATAGTATCCACCGGTACGGATGTGTTATCCTATGTCGCAAAAATGCAAGCTTACCGCTATCTCTATTATTCTCCGTACTTAGAAACAAATTCTGGTGCGGAGACGTCTGATTTCTTCGATCACCTCAATGGAAGTACAATTGACATTTTCACCCAAATAGAAGATACCTTGAGTCGTGGAAATTACACCGTTGCCCAAACTTTGCTTAACTCTTTGGATCCCTCGGGCTTTAATACCGTGGAAACAAACTATTATACTTTTTACAATATTTACCTTAAATATAAAACCGGTACGGATCTATCAGGTACAGACATGTCAAACCTGCTTGAACTTTGTGGCCTTTGCCCCGGGACAAACGGAACAGCCGTTTACCAGGCCAGAGCTTTATATTTGATAATCACCGGTAGGGTATTTAACCTCCCTGCTCCTTGTGGCGAAAGGGGTGGAGCAAGAGCAGCAGCAAATAATCCGAGAAATAGTGCAAATGCCAAAAACAGCTGGCAGGTAGATCTTTTTCCGAACCCTGCAACCGAGGAGTTAAGCATTGTAAGCAGTATCGAAAACGAAAACCTTGAAATTACGATCAGGGATTTAACCGGGCGTCTGTTATTGCACCAATATGTAAAAGCTTTCGGTTTTATTGCTAACTTAGATTTAAGATTGCTGAATGGGGCTTATTTTATCACGGTTAATAATCAAAAGAATGAAACTGTTACTAAAAAATTGCTTATTGCGAAATAGAAAGCTAAAAAAGGTAATTTTCTTTTCTTTTCTTTTCTTTTCTTTTAAAGTGAACTCGCAAAGCGTGAATTACATAAATAATGGTGGTTTTGAAGATGCCATCACAAATGCCCCATTTATTTCTGCCAGATACTGGAGTGGTACAGATTCTTTGAAATTTTCAGGCGAACTATTAAGTGAAATTATCACGCCTTATAAAGTTCCACTATGTAGTTATACTTATCAATGGCCAAGACATGGAAATAATCACTTAATCAGTACTCAATACTGTTCTACTTGTGCTACCACAAAAAGAGGTTATCCAAGAAATCGTTTAAAACATGTATTAAAGTCTAATACAGTCTATTGTTTTTCTATGTATGTTAATTTATCGAATCAATCTACTCATGGTATAGATGCTTTAGGTGTCTATTTTGCGGACAGTACCACTGACACTATCACAAAGTCGACGATTGCCATTACATATCTCCTCCCACAAATCGAAAATACTACAAATAATATAATCACTGATACCTTACGATGGACATTAATAGAAGGACAGTTTACAGCAACTGGAACTGAAAAATATGTGATGATCGGCAATTTTAAAAGTGACGCGGCAACAAATACATTGTTAACCAATCCAGCCAATTTACCTAGTAATTTTTCGAGCTACCTCATAGACGACGTTAGCCTAATAGAACTCAATCTTCCGGCATTTGCTGGTCGTGATACATCCATTTTTGTGGGAGACAGTGTATTTTTAGGGCGCGAACCGGATGTGGGCATTGATGAAGCTTGCCGGTGGTATAAACTCCCAACAAGTATTACACCAACTACCCCTGCCATAGATACTGTTGCTGGTTTTTGGGTAAAACCTGTTATGACTTCCACTTACGCGGTAAGGCAGGAAATTTGCGGTCTTGTGAAATGGGATACTGTAACCATCTACATGGACGCTGTAGGAATTGAGAAATTAAAAATTTTAAATGAAGAATTAAAAATCTTTCCGATACCCGCCACTGAATACATCGAGTTGCAAATTTCAAATACAGATTTAGTTAAGGATTTTAATTCCCTGAGAATCTATAACAAACTTGGACAATTGATGAGGGAAGAAGAAATTACGTTTGAAAATAAAAAAACAACCATCAAAGTTAATGAGCTCTCAGAAGGTGTTTATTCTCTTCAGCTGAAAAGCAGCCGCTCAGGAACTATAAGCAAACGTTTTGTAATAAGCAGGTGATGCCCGAACGGAGAGATTGTGCTAAAACAGTCCCAGAGTAAAGGCATTTGTAACATCCATAGCTGCGAATTAATTTTTGCGCTCAGGTCATTTTAGAACTAACACAAAATAGTCTGCTCTTAAATTTGTTTGAAACCTCAATTCTTCAGAACCTTCAATTGCCGGCGTTTTCCCTGCGATTCCCATTCGAACACATACATTCCCTTTTCAAA
The DNA here is from genome assembly GCA_964566105.1 of uncultured Akkermansia sp. Classification (GTDB taxonomy): domain Bacteria; phylum Bacteroidota; class Bacteroidia; order B-17B0; family Aurantibacillaceae; genus Aurantibacillus. Next base: position 2,332 of record CAZMHW010000141.1, on the reverse strand, counting down.
AGCGTTCAGATCCAGAACATGCACTCCAGCCTCAAGAGCATCCTGCCTGCCAAGCAAGACTCCCAAAGGGCTGTAAATTTTTAAGTTCGACAGTGTGTTTGGTGTTTCTATCCAGATGTTTCCCTCCGTTGGGTTTGGATAGATGCGAACGGACGGGTCCATCGCTTGTTTTTCTTCCACTCCCACACACTGAGACACCCTTTGCAAAAATGTTTTGCTAGCTTCGCATCCTCCGGGACCTGTGCCAACAACACTGTAAGTAGTGGCAAGGGTCGGACTCACCACGATTAGCGATCCGCTTTGTCCCGTGCTCCATGTGTAGGTTTGCCCGCCGGAAACGCTCAGACTCACACTTTCACCGGCACAAATTTGTGTATTCGAGCTGCTGGTGGTGAGTTGCGCAACGGCGAATACCGAAACATTTGCCGTGGCCGGTGGATTAAAACTGCAAGCATTAAAGGCGTTTACACTGAAACTACCCGAGAGGGTGCCCAAATTCAACGTAATCGCATTTGTACTCTGACCACTTAAAATACTTACACCGGCAGGTACGGTCCAGGTGTACCCACTGGCTCCCGACACCGGTAACACACTGTAGGTAGTGGTTCCAGCCTGACCGCAAAAAGACAGGCTGCCGTTGATGGCACCAAGGGGTGAAGCGCAATTACTGAATTTACTTACAAACAGATCCTCTACTCCCTGAGATTGTAAGGTGTATGTATTGAAGGGATAATTGAATACCGCGCTATCGCTAAAACAACCCGTCACATACAAACTCCCCGAAAGATCTCCTGAAATACACTGACTGTTATCCTGGCCCGGACCGCCAATCCTTCGGGCCCAGTTCAGACTTCCCGTCGGTGAAAAACTGGAAATAAATACATCCGAAAAAAAAGAACTTCCACCCAATACATTCACCAAAGGCCCCGGATCAAAATCAACCGTCCCCCTAAAATTTCCGGCCACACATACTTCCCCCAGGGTGTTCATCATTACCGAACGTCCAAAATCCAGATCTATCCCTCCAAAGGCTCTGGCCCATTGAAAAATTCCATTGGAATTCAGTTTTACAAGAAAGGCATCGTCGCTGGCAGCGTTTGAAGAAATAGTATCCAGTAAAAAACCCGGATCAAAATCGCAGGTACCGGAATAAAGACCTGTGGCATACACGTCCCCACCAAAATCTACCGCCACAGAGAACCCAAACGTATAAAAGGTACTGGCGGTGTTATACACCCACTGAAAATTTCCGGAAGCGTTGTATTTGGCTACAAAGGCGGTAGCCCACATACCCGCATTGACAGTAAACGTGGACGCGGAAGGATCGAAGTCCGCGACGCCATTAAAATAACCTGTCATATAACAATTACCTGAGGCATCTACTTTCAGGTCGTAGGGTTCTTCAAAATTGGTTCCTCCAATATCTTTGGCCCAGACAAAATTACCCGAGGCGTCTAATTTTAATAAGAATATATCTTTGGCACTTCCTCCAAACACTGTATAAATAAATTGTGCCGGTCCCGGATCAAAATCCACCACCACTTCAAAAGAACCGGTAGTGTAAATATTTCCCGACGGATCCACTCCTATTCCCCGTCCCTCATCAGTACCCACGCCTCCCACGCCTTTAGCCCAGAGGTAATGACCACCTGTATCTAATTTGCAGACAAAGGCATCTACGGTACTAAATACAGAGTTTAATACCGCCACTCCGGCATCCGGGTCAAAATCTACCGATCCGCTATAAGTGCCGCTTGTATAAATATTTCCTGAAGCATCCAAACACACAGACACCGCAGAGCTAATGCCATCAAACTGTTTTGCCCACACAAACTGTCCGTTGCTGCTTAACTTCATTACAAAAGCATGGTCCAGCCCACCGGAGGAAAGCGTAAAACTTCCCGGTCCCGGATCAAAATCAACCACACCGTTAAAAACGCCCGTTACATAGGTATTTCCGGAAGCATCGTTAACAATGGAATACCCACAATCTGAGCTTGCGGAACCCACAGCGTGTGACCATTGGTGGTTTTGAGCAACAGTGGTCAGCAACATATTCAAAAAAACAAGTACAAAAAAAATCTTTTTCATTTATGAACTTTAAAAATAATAAACCTGGATAAAGACAATCGGGAAGCACTTTACCACCAGGAGAACAACTAAATTAGATGATTAGTACACCTGTTCAGGTCAAATTATATGAACTGTGAATAAACAAGGATGAAATGAAAGCTCAGAAAAGCGATTTTGTGTACTTTTGATCAAAGCCCTGTTTTGAAAACCTTTAAACTCCTCTATATCCTGCTCCTCCTCAAAGGGAGCTATGTGACGG
>CAZMHW010000140.1:0-8157 GCA_964566105.1 uncultured Akkermansia sp. | reverse complement strand
GTTTAGGGGAGCAATCCCTTCCAAATTATTTGAAAATTTGGCTATGGAAATCCCTATATTATTGGGAGTTGATGGAGAAGCAAGGGATCTTTTTATTAAAAACGGGAACTGTGGTATTTATTTTGAACCCGAAAATGTAGCTGAACTCACTGAGGCTGTAAGCACTCTTGTAAATAATCCGGAAAAAGCGCGACAATTTGGAAAAAACGGCCGAAATTTTGTAAACGAGCATTTTAACCGCGAAATCATCGCTCAAAAATTTTATGAGCAATTAATGAAATTGTAGACCGCTTCTTTATAAAATCCTATCTTAGTTGAGTCAATTAATCACTTCATGGTAATTCCATTTAAACAAAAACTATTTTATTTCTTTCCGGTACTGTTTTGTTTTTGTCTTCCTTTTGGGTCCATCGTATTGTCGGCCCTGGTGGCTATGTGGACATTGGTGTCTTTTTTTAATATGGAAAGGTCACAGTTAAAGAAAGGATTATTGAACAGAAACCTTCAGATTCTATGGCTTTTTTTTCTGATCACCGTTGTAAGTGCCTTAACGTCTTCCAATAAAACTGAGGGGGGATTTAGCATAGAGGTCAAACTCACGTTTATGTTGTTTCCATATCTCTTTTTTTGTTTTAAATGGCCTCTGGATATTTTGAAGCGCTGTATTATTTCTTTTGTCTCCGGGTGTTTTTTTGCATGCCTTTACCTGATTGCACGGGCTTTTTTATATGCCGTTAACGGACAACCGGATTATTTTTTCTATTCCCTTTTCTCTGATTTTATTCACGCTTCCTATTTTGCCATGTATCTTATTCTTGCTATCACTTGCGTGTTCCTGTTTTATCCTAAATGGTTTAAAACTCAAAAAAGTGTAATTTATAGTTCTTATTTTTTTGTTTCCATTTTTGTGACCAGCATTTTTTTGTGTTCATCTAAACTCGGACTTATTAGTTTTTTTCTATGCGCCCTGTTGTTTATGGTTTATCGTTTTAAAACACATCTAAATATCAAAAAGGGATTGTTACTTGTGTTTTCATTTTTAGTTCTGATGTTCATTGTGGCACGTCTCTTCCCTGAACCATTTAGTCGTTTTAATTCATTGAGTAATGTATCGCTAGCCAATATTGACAAAACCTCTTCTGAAAGTACCACCGTACGAATCCTCATCTGGAACGAGTGTGTGGATCTGATTAAAAATAATTTTTGGATGGGAACCGGAGTAGGGGATGCCAACGATGAATTAAGAGCAGCATACGAACGCCAGGGTTTAACAGGTGCATTTGAGCATAAATTTAATGCGCATAACCAATACTTTCAAACTTTTATTGGTTTGGGACTAATTGGTTTTGTGCTGTTGATGGTATTCACCTTTGGCATGTCCATTCGCGCTATACGGACAAAAAACTTTCTTCTTTTTATTTTTTCTCTACTCATTGTTTTAAATTTTATGGTCGAAAGTATGCTCCAAACCTCCGCAGGGGTTCTGTTTTTTGTTTTTTTCTATTGTTTTTTTCACCTGGTGGACGGAAAGCAGTTACTGGATGAGAAGACGTACAATGAGACAGAAAACCCTGGACTACTATAATTTTTTATGTCAGGAAGTGTGATACGAAGATATGGGAATTTGAGTTCAATGTTTTTGTCATACATTCTCTGTTTGGCTTGGTCTTCTCTTTTTTCGCAGGCTTCTTTTCAATACATCTGGCCCATAGATTCACCTTTTGTGATTACTGGTAACTACGGTGAATTACGACCTAATCATTTTCACGCGGGCATTGATTTTTCGACACGTGGTCAGATCAATTTACCGGTATACGCCGTAGAGGAGGGATATGTGTCGCGTATCAGGGTGAGTCCCTACGGTTATGGTAAGTGTGTGTACATTACCCATCCAAACGGAAAAGTAAGTGTATATGCGCATTTAAATTCCTTTAGCCTCAAAATCGCAAACAAAGCAAAAGAGAACCAATACGATACCCAGAGTTTTGAAATAGATTACATGTTGAAACCGCGAACGGTTTATGTCCGGAAAAACGAAATCATAGGACTTTCAGGTAATACCGGCGGTTCTACAGGACCTCACTTACATTTTGAATTGCGCGATGAACTAACGGAAATCCCCTCAAATCCATTAACAATATTAAAAACAAAAGATCGTACCCCTCCCGAATTGCAGCACATTGCTTTTTACAACCTGTCAGATAGCACCACCCCTAAGTTTATGCATTCATACAGGGTAAAAGAAAGTGGAAATGACAGTGCTCATCTCGAAGACGACCATCTGGTGCTTCACCAATCCATTGTGGGACTTTCCTTTGCGGGTCTGGACAGGGTGTATCCGAATGGAAATCCAAACAATGTGTTTGCTGCCTCGGTTTTCCTGGACGATAAGTTAATCTACACGCACAAGCTGGAAGGGATTTCTTTTGATGATACACGTTATATTAACGAATTCAGTGAGACCATCGGCAAACATAAATATCAGAAGTGTTTTCTGCCAAGTTTTTATCCGCCCGGATTCAGTTCATATAACGAAAACAGGGGTAGAATTGTGTTGCCGGATAGTGCTTATCACAAGGTAAAACTGGTGCTGAGTGATGAAAATGGTAACGAACGCAAAATACAGTTTTATGTAAGGGTGAAACACGTGAAAGCATACACGGCGGTTCCGATGGAAGGTGATGTGTATGTGAAGTGTACGGAAGAACTTCTGACCAATAAAAAAGACATTCGACTGCAAATTCTGGCAAGAACTTTGTACTACTCATCCATTTTAAATATTGAAAATACTCTGGATATAAATGGGAAGTTAAAAATAGTACCGCCTCTGAATCTTCGCCAGGCCGTTAACATTGGGTTTAAAGTCCCAGAGAAATTTCTGGATCATAAAGATAAACTTCTGCTGAAAGGTTCCTCGTCCAATGCAGTGGGTCAGGTCAGAGGCGATTCTGTGTTTTTCGCGGTAAAAGAATTTGATCACTTCTATTTGGTTGTGGATACTATTCCTCCTAAAATTAAAATGGATTATTCTCCACGGAAATTAAAGGACGCCTGGAAAATGGATTCTTTTTCCTTTACCATTTCTGATAATCAGAGCGGAGTTGGGAAGTATAATGTCTGGCTCAACAATTCCTGGGTGCTTGCGGAATACGATGCCAAATCGGACCAGCTCACCTATTATTTCGATGAAGAAACACCCATCGGACTCCTGAATTTTAAAGTGGAAGTGCAAGACAAAGCAGGTAATAAAACTTTTTTTGAATACGTATTAAAAAAATAGTTGAATCTCTAAATGTGATAGTGCAAGTTGCGCGCTATCTCCCTCAACCAGCCTATCTATTCTTAATTTAATGTGGTTTATGGCCTAAAATAAGCGACAGTTTCTAACCCGGTATTAAACAGCAAATCCAGAATGCTTAAATTTGGAACGTAAGCAAATTTTGCTTCAAAGGTTTGGTAGTAGGGTTTTTCAAGAGTGTCAAGAGGCAAAGCATCCAGTCTAAAATCAATCTTGGGATGAATTTTTTCTCTCATATCTATAAACCCGGGTCGCTCGTGTTCCTATACTGTTGTCAGCGCGATTGTTTTTTTTACTCTCAGAATTTTAAAAACGAGTTCAAGTTGTTTTAAATTGAAGTCCAGTAACAGCTTGTGTTTTTTCGTGTAGAGATCCGAGATTTCGGTTTCAAAATGTTCAAAATAAGGGGAGTTTCTATACGCACTTTCAATAGCCCGCCAATGTTTCGTCTGCCAGTTTTCAGTATAGGAGATCTCAATGTCCTTTGTCAGTTCCTTGATGTTTTTTTTACTAACGGGGATCGATAAATCAAGAGGTCCGTTTGCTGTCAGAATAACCGCCCTGTTCCTGTAGCTTTGTTTCTGGTAATTTTCGAATTGTTCCACACACACGGTGTCGGAATTCAGCAGATAATAAAAGTAATGCAGGTTCGGCCAATAGGCGGTGCTTAACAAACTGTTCATTTTTTTCTTCTTATAACCGCACTTACTTTTCCAAGTATACAATTTTCAGGCAGAAAGCCCCATACCCGTGAGTCGTTGGCATTATCGCGGTTATCCCCCATTACAAAATAATAGTTCTTTTTTACCACGTAAAAGTTACTGAGCACTCCATCTATAAAGATGCTGTCTTTGTTTACCCGAAGGCTGTTTTTTTCCAGGGTAGTTATCAGGAATGAATAGAGTTTAATGTTAATGGAGTCTAGTGTTAGGGTGTCATTCATTTTGGGAATATAAATTTTTCCATACTGATCCAGGTTCCAGCGGTAATTGATGTTTCCCGGGAAACAGGTCTCGTCAAAATTATTCTTTTTTTCCATTTTCATCTCAACACTTAAAATCAGCGAATCTTTACGAAGAGAATCGCTTTCTTCCTGAGTCAGTGAATAACTGTAATCGAATTCATCTGACACTATTCCACCTTCGTGAAGATTATATTTTTGGAGGAAGATGCTGTCGAGTTTGACGTTTTTTGTCTTTACAATATAATTGTGCTTAATGACTCCGTTTTCTTCCAGCACGTTTCCATTCACGTACACCCGCTTATCAATCAGGGCCACACTGTCACCTGGTAAACCTAAAATCCTCTGTGTTAAAAAAGTTTTGCGTGGCAGAGTGTCATCCAGAGGGTATTCAAAATAAACTACATCATTCAGAGCATAGGAATTAGCTATTTTTTTCAGGAGTAAAGCGTCACCGTAAGAATAGGTGTCTTCCATATCATGATTGTTTACTCTTACAATGTCATAGGCAAAACGTTTCAATAGAAAAAACGCAAGTAAGGCTATAAGCGCGCTTACCAGCCATCTGATTCTGAGAACATAACCAAAAATATGTTTTATTTTGTTGATGCTTTCTGCAATTTCAGTTTACGTCGGTGATTCCATTTATTAAGTCCCCAAATCGCCAGAATAATGGCAATGAAAGGTATTTTAACGGAATGCAATTTACCGTCCTGCACATAACACAAAAAGCGGTCCCAGCGGAATTTACCCTCTTTGCTGTTTTTGAAAAGTGAACCTATTACAGATTTTCCGCTAACCGGATTGTTTTCCGCGTATTTCATACTAAACCATACAAAAAATGGGGAGCCTACAATGTGGTCGTAAGGTACAAGTCCCCAGCTTCTGCTATCCGCACTATTGTGACGGTTGTCTCCCATCATAAAATAATAGTCCTGTTTAAACGTGTAACTGCTTATTGGAGTTCCATCGTAAAATACTTTGCCATCTTTAATTGTCACCTGGTGAATTCCGTCGTCATAGGTGTTCATGGCTTTAATATACAAATACACATTGTGTGTATCGATAGGAACCGTCATGCCGGCTTTAGGAATAAGCAGAGGGCCAAAATTGTCATTGTTCCATGGATAAGAAGGGTGGTGTGGAAATATGCGGTAGTCGTAATAATTTTTGGGTTCAACCTTGAGTGACACCGAATACACGCCCGGAATTTGTTTCACTTTTTCCACAACATCCTGAGGCATATTGATGTCGTAATAAACGGTATCAGGGTAGGGTGTATTTTCAATTTTGTAAGCCTCCGATACATAAATATCAAGTTCGTCCAATAATTTAAAATTACTGAGGGCATGCGTGTTCTCCTTGGTAACACTGTTATCTCCAAAGATAGTACTGTTGGTTCTCACAATATACCTGTGCTGAGCGCGTTCAGGCATCTCTTGTTTTTTGCCATCAATGTAAATATTGCCATCTCTCACTTCAAAGTTGTCACCGGCAATAGCAACACAGCGTTTTACATAATGGTCTCTTTTATCTACGGGACGGGCAGCTATGGCGCCATAAGGTTGTTGCGGACCATTTACAAAACTCCAGGCCTCACCAAGATAAAAGCTATAAGGTTTGGTGTTGTTGTCATACATTCTAAATTCTTCTGCTTTATCTCTCACCAATTGATAATAACTCGCATTTTGCTGTCTTAAAGCAACCGTATCACCATCAGGATAATTGAATACAACAATCTGATTGTTTTTTACGTGACCAAATCCGGGTAAACGGAAGTAAGGTAATTTGATCCACTCCAGGTACGATTTACGTGTTTCACTCATAGGGAGTGTATGGTGCTCGAAGGGAAAAGACAGGGGTGTTTGCGGGATTTTGGGGCCGTAAGCAAATTTATTTACAAACAAAAAGTCCCCTACCATTAATGATTTTTCAAGGGAAGAAGTAGGAATGGTAAATGCTTCGATAAAGTAACCACGAATGATGGAAGCTGCTATTACGGCAAACATAATCGGGTCGATCCAGTTCTTTATAAGCTTGCTGGGTTCAATTTTAAATTTACTTAAACCAACAAACTTAGCGGTGTCGTCAAACCCTAGTTAAACAAAAAAGACATAAGGTAACACCGAGGCAAAAATGAGGTCCTGGTTACTCGGTTTATTAAAGGCCCGGGCCACGTTAAAACCGTATACACCGTACATCAGAATATTTACTCCAGGCACAATCATGATCAAACACCACCACCAGGGTTTTTCAAGCAGTTTAGCAAGTACATAAAAATTGTAGATCGGAATCCATGCCTTCCAGCCTTCTGTTCCTGCTTTTGTAAAAAGTTTGCTGAGCCCGAAAAACGAAGCCAATACCAGCACTAAAAAAATATAATTTCCCATAAAGATTGACTGTGAAGATATGTAATTTATGTAAATTCCTAACGTCCGAATTTTAGGGGTAGTATTATCAGAGCTGTTAATATTTGTTACCACTCCAATAACGTGCAGCGAACGCTGATTCCTTTTGCTGACAAAGTCTGCGCTTAAATCTTTGGGTACTTAATCGGGATTAATTCATTAAAATGAATAAAATGCCACCAATCCTTCTTTTTATCCTTTAAAACCTCAATTTGTAACGGCAGAAATTTGATTTGGGGTCAAATTAAATCAAATTATTATTCTATCTTTACTCTCGAAAAATAAACCTGCGTTGTTTGCAGGTAAAACGTAAATATGATAAAAATAACTCTCCCCGATGGTTCTGTTCGAGAATATGAAAAAGGAACTACATCCATGCAGATTGCGCAAAGCATCAGCGAAGGACTGGCAAGAAATGTTCTAGCCGCAAAAGTTAATCAGGAAGTATGGGACGCCAGTCGCCCCATTCAATCAGATTCTACACTCAGTTTATTAACGTGGAACGACGCACTTGGCAAAGAAACCATGTGGCACTCCTCGGCGCATTTAATGGCAGAAGCTCTGGAAGCTTTGTATCCCGGTGTAAAATTCTGGGTCGGTCCGCCGCTGGAAAATGGATTTTATTACGATGTGGATCTGGAAGGTCATGTACTGACTCCCGCCGATTTTGAAAAGATCGAACAAAAGATGTTGGAACTGGCGCGTCAGAATAATGTCTACACCCGTAAGGAAATATCCAAAGCGGACGCTATAAAATATTTTACAGATAAAAACGACGGATATAAATTAGACCTGTTAGAACGTCTCGAAGACGGTAACATTACCTTGTACACACAGGGTAATTTCACCGATCTGTGCCGTGGACCACACATCCCAAACACAGGTTTTATAAAAGCCGCGAAAATTCTCAACATCGCCGGAGCCTACTGGAAAGGGGATGAAAAGAATAAAATGCTGACCCGTATTTATGGAATTACTTTCCCTAAAGACAAAGAACTGAAGGAATATCTGGTTTTGTTGGAGGAAGCAAAAAAACGCGATCACCGTAAATTGGGGAAAGAACTGGAACTGTTTACCTTCTCCGAAAAGGTGGGAATGGGTTTACCGTTATGGTTGCCAAAAGGCACTATGTTGCGTGAACGTTTGATTCAGTTTATGCAAAAAGCACAAACAAAAGCGGGGTATTTGCCTGTAGTGACACCACACATCGCGCATAAAGATTTGTATGTGTGCTCTGGTCACTACGAAAAATACGGCGCTGATTCGTTTCAACCCATCAAAACACCTCACGAAGGCGAGGAGTTTCTGTTGAAGCCGATGAACTGCCCGCATCACTGTGAAATTTATAAAACTTCACAATGGAGCTACAGAGATTTACCGAAAAGATATGCAGAATTCGGAACGGTTTACCGATACGAGCAATCGGGAGAGCTTCACGGATTAACCAGGGTTCGCGGATTTACTCAGGATGATGCACACTTATTCTGTAC
>CAZMHW010000139.1:0-8164 GCA_964566105.1 uncultured Akkermansia sp. | reverse complement strand
AGCTGAATTCTATAAGGATTTAACATTTAATTATTTTGAGCGTATCCCACACTTATTTAGTTTTATATTTAATCTTCGTGATGTTATACGATTTTGTAATAAAGTCATTCCCTTATATAATGTCAGACATAAAGAAGTTTTAGCTGTTGACTTCATTAATTTCGAATTACTAAAATTTCGATTTCCTACTCTGGTAAAATTAATTTTATACAGAAGAAATGACTTTATGAGAACAAGTGAAAATAATGTTATGTCGCTTGAACGAGTGGGCGACAAGGATGAGTTCGTACTATTAGATTACCTTGATGCGCATCTCCAATATTATCAAATTGAGTCAGCAAACAAGAACAACCTATTTAATCTTCTGAAAGCTCTTTTTTTATCTGATAGATTGTATGATGCCCAATTGCACGAAAAATCAATTAAAAGGTTCAAAAATTTTGATTCATACTTCAGAGAATCGGAATCGGAAAATACAATTTCACATGAAGGATTTGAAAATTTAATTTCATTGCCATTTGACAGCCTAAAGTACGAATTAAAGACCCTGATAGCACAGCGAAAAAAGTGGTCAGTTCTTGATAGATTTGGCAACTTTGACCCACTATATAACTGTAAGAATGTAGACGAATTCGAAAAGATTATTAGGTCAGTATTTTACTTAGGGAGTATTCCTGAGAAAGTAGACGAAGAATTTCACGGATATCCTAATAAAGATTTGTTTGAGAAAATTTATGACACGAAAAGTATCGTAAAAAAATTCTACAATGGCAATGAAAAAGCGTATCATGATTTCTTTATTTCTCTATTAGATAGTTCAGTATTTCCTTATTTTAATGAATCTGGATTTTTGAGTTACCTGTCTGATGGTGGATTCTACGATAATTTGATTATTAGTCAAAAGGAAATTGAATATTACTTATTAGAATACTTTCGGACATATTGTCATAACCAAGATGAATTTGACCGAAATTTTTGGCGACTTTACCATAACTGTGTAAAGAGAATTCCAATTGATGCCAATACAAGAAGAAGAGTACCTCTTGATGAGGCTAAACTAATTCATGCGGAGTTTACATTTAAAAATGAAAAAATATTGAAAGGTTATATGAAAAATATAGTCGGGAAGGAAATAAGAAATGAAACTATCTTTCGCATAAGCGAAACAATACAAATTGTATATGGAAGTTATCAGGCATTTGCTGATAAACTCAAAGAATCTAAATATGCTACGTTAGATTTTGTCAAAGAATTTATTGAGTTTCACGATGCGTTCAAGTCCACTGAGTATAAACATTATGTTCCATTTGAATTCAAATACCTATTTGAGAATTCTAACGAGATTTTTGCCATTTAATAAAGGGGTGGCAAGATTTTAACAAAAAAATAATTTTGAAACCTGACCTTTTTATTAAAATGGGCGTAAAAGGGTAATAGTAATAGGCTGGTAACTTAATTTGCGTGATTAAGAGGAACTAAAAATCCAGCAAAATAGCAGCACAAAATCAGTATTCCGATACTGGCTTTACATACCAATCAGCGAGGCTCCTAATCAGGGGTGCTATATAAAGCTCGGTAAAATGTTAATGACCAAGAAATCCATTACAGGGATGGATTGGGCGTTGCAATTGGGGTGCTGGGCAAAATTAAACTCTTACAATTTGTTTCCAATTTTGTGCAGTGCTCGATATTAAAAATTGAAATTGAAGGACAATACCCAAGGCTAACTGACTCTGACAAACTTCAACATAAACTTGTACTTTCCGTCGAAGGTGTTTGGATTACTCAATTCACCAAAAACTAATGAGCTTTCATCTGCGTAAGTTAAAAAGTATTTACCCGTATTCCAGAAAAAGAGATATTGTTCAAGCCAATGCGCACTATTCTCAAACTTATCGTTCGTAATTTCTTTTTCATTTTCCTTAATGATAAAATGAACTTCCTCCCTACCAATATATAAATTGTATTCTATTTGTAAATCTCCTTCTTTGCTTATTGCCGCCCATCGACCATGCATGGAATCTATGGTATCTTTTGGAGCATGGCTATTTTCCATGTTTGAGTTAGTATAAATTTAAAACAGAATAGGTTCTTCTTGCTGTTTCTTACGTTTCCATGTGTAGTAAAAGAATGTTACAAGTGCGACTAGAAATGCCAAGACTATAAAGATTACAAGCTTTTCCTTTGTCTCCTTTTCCATTTTGCGACTAAAACTAAGTTTCCAAACTATAACACCCAATAGCAACCAGCTTAAATTATATAAAATTGACCCTAGCTGTTTTACTTTACTACCCAAGGTTCGGTAATAGAATCTCGATTTTGGGTTATTTAAACAAGTATTCCATAGCTTTTTACCTAAATTAGTTGCAATACCACCGAGAATGGGGCCGATTGCTCCCTTTAATATAGAAGTTATTTCCATACTATCAAAGTTATCAGATTTTAGAAATAGCCCAGTTTACAACTTGTTAAAAAAACCGAATCGTTGATAAGTTTTGTAGCATGAAAACAGTGGGTTCATCCCTTTTTACCCACTGAAATCCTACCATTTTAAGGAGTGATTTTTAATGAAACACCTGTATTTAGCGGATTTCAGGTAGTTTGCGAAGTTCACATAATAAAACATTGATTTACACACAAATACAAATAACGTGGTTTTACTAAAAATTTTAATGAAACCGGGACTTTTCGGTAGCGTGAATAGTATCTGCCCTTGTAATTTTTGTAGCTATTGGAAAATCTTTCCCATTCACCTTCCGTAAAAAACCGGCCACATTTCCCTGCACGTCAAATAAAAAGATTCTCTCCGACTGAAATTCCCCGTTAAAAAAAATCCCTTGCCGTGGTAGAGTGCATTTTACTGTAAATACCATCAGACAGATAATAATAACCGTCTTTCTCTTTTAAAATATAGACTTCTCATTTACGTTAAAAAAAACATACATTTAATCTCCAAAAATCTTGTTTTTCAAATTTTTAGACCGCATTTTTGATATTGAACAATTCCATTTAATTACCCAAATGAAAGAAATCCGCCGCTTACACACTTACGTTTTTTATCCGGCCATTTCTCCTGAAGCTAAGCACTCGGGTTTACTTTTAAAAAGAGCGACCGGTTGGGGCATTGAGATGCCTATACCGTCTTATCTTCCAGGCAGCTTTTCAAACTTCTTACTTTGTAGTACCTAATTATTTAAAATTACCCCATCAATCTGCAATTCGTCTTTATGAAATTTTTACTACATCTCCTGATAATACCAGTGTTTCTTATTTCACCAAACTACTTTTGCCAGAACTATAAAATTGCAAAACTGCCGGACTGGGTAAAGGTGATTGAACCACCCAAAAAAAGCCTCGTTGCGAAATACGACATTAGCTCCGGGTATTACGCTACACTTGCCGACTATCAGATAAATCTGGATGAAAACGCCGCCTACAACCACGAAGTGATTAAAGTGGTATCTCACTCGGGTATTACCAAAGCATCCCAACTTCTTGTAACGTATGATACCTCTTATCAAAAATTAAAAATACATCACCTGTATGTGTGGAGAAACGGGACTAAAATAGACCGTACCAGCAGCCTGAGTTTTGAAATCATGAACAACGAGTACGATCTCCAGAATGGTTTGTATATGGGAAAAATAACAGCATACGATAATCTCAACGACATTCGTAAAGAAGACTTAATAGACTTTGCCTACACGCTGGTGGGGAAGAACCCGATTTTTAAAGATGGAAAGTACCTGTTCGTTCCCTTAGAAGTTACCAACCCTGTAGACCTGTATGCCATCCGTGTTTTGCATTCCAAAGAAAAAAATTACCGTTACTCCTGTGTTGATTGCGACAGTACCATACTCTTCACCAACACAATTCAAAACCAATACCGTGTGTTTGAAATGACTATGAAAGATCTTAAAGCAACCAAATTCGAAGAAAACATTCCTGGCTGGATTTTGCCCTATAAGCATTTTACCCTGAGCAGTTTTAAAACATGGAGAGAAATTAACACCTGGGCTCAAAATGTATTTAAACTGGAGAAGGAGCCCAATCTCGAAAGTGTTTTTGCGGAAATTTTCACAGGCAAAGAATCACGGGATGAGAAAATAAATAAACTCATTAATTATGTTCAGGACGATATCCGCTACATGGGAATGGAGGCAGGCATTGGCAGCATTAAACCCTTTGCACCCGACCAGGTGGTGAAACAAAGATTTGGCGACTGCAAAGATAAGTCGCTATTGTTAGTTTCACTACTTAAAAAAATCGGCATCAAGGAGGCTTACCCGGCACTGGTAAATGTAAGCGTGAGCAAAGGTCTCGATAAATTTTATGCGAGTAACGAAGTTTTCGATCACTGCATTGTTCATTTTGTGGTGGACAGTGTCTCGTATTGGATTGATCCTACCATCACACAACAAGGTGGAAATTACAAAAACACCTCCATGGGAGACTACGGACTGGCGCTCATTATTGGAAAACCCTCCGACAGCCTCACAAAAATACCACCCCTGAATCTCACCGCGGCCACCAAAATAAAAGAGGAGTTTAAAATTAACTCGTTTACAGAACAAAGCCGTCTGGAAATTAACTCGACCCGCTATGGTTTTGCTGCAGACATGAGACGTCTTGAGCTGGAGCAATATGGCACCAGCAATCTCACCAAGGTGGTTTTGGAAGATTTAAAATTACTCTATCCCAGCGTTAATTCAACCGCCGATCTCGTTATAAAAGATGATCCCACCAGCAACGTTATTTCAACCACCTACCAGTATGAGATAGATGGATATTGGAGCGATGGCGATAAAATGTCTGACAAAAATCTTCAGGGCTATTGGATCTTTAGATTTGAACCGCAGAATATTTACGACTATTTTAAAATGTTTTCAGGTAGCGACCGGAAATTTGACTATGCCCTTCCCTATCCACTCAATTTTAACTACCGTGTAATTTTCCATTTCCCAAAAGATCTGTTTGTATACGACAAATACACCAAATATGAAAACAGCGCTTTTTTCTTCGATGAAAAAACAGAACAACTCAGCAGTAATTCCCTGCAAATTACTTATAACTTCAGTACTAAAACTCCTTCCATAAAAGCCGAAAACTACCGAAGTATTACTGAAGAAAAAAACAAGATCATTAAGAATTTACCCCTGGTGATTTACTTTAATAAATAATGAATTTGGATATGAATTTAAAAAAAAGATAACTCCTTCTGAACCTGCTCTTTGTAAGCCATCTGATACCCGCCCGGGATACTGTTACGGTTTATTTTGACAAAGATGGGAAAAGAACGACCGATAAAAACCTCGTTTATTTTTACAGAAAAGCTATACAAGACGATAAAGACATGTGGAAAGCCGTCGATTATTTTACAAATAACGTGGTGCGCATGACCGGCACCTACAAAACAAAAGAACTAAAGCTGCGGCACGGGCATTTTATATACTATTTTGAAAACGGCAAAAAAAAATCGGAAGGAGAATGTGTAGACAACCTGAACGAAGGCATGTGGACCTACTGGCACGAAAGCGGAGCAAAACAATCGGAAGGTAAAATGCTCAGGGACAAAAAAACAGGACAATGGGTATACTGGTACGAAAACGGTGCAAAAGAAAGAGAGGGCTCTTTTGAAGATGGTAAACCAGAGGGCCTCTGGCTGTCCTGGTACGAAAGCGGGCAGAAAAACACGGAAGGCACCTATTACAATTACTTGAGACTGGGCGTATGGAAGTATTATACAGAACAAGGAACTCTTGATTTTGAAGAAAATTATGAATCCGGAAAATTATTTTCTATTGTCTCATACCATCAGAACGGCGCAAAAAAAGCCAAGGGCTATTATACCGACAACAAACGAAACGGAGAATTTACTTTTTGGAACATTGACGAAAGAATGTATTTAAGTGGCAATTATGTAAATGGAAAAGAACACGGAGATTGGATACGTTATTTTGCCAACGGAGAAACAATGCGCATAAGCTACGAAGATGGAGTGCTCAAAAGCAAAAAACTAGGCGGTATGGTAACGAAAGAATAAGGAAGTACGTTACTAACGTAAGTAGAACTAATTGCCCGATTAAAAACACCCGGTAACCTAAAATAATTCTTATCTTGTATAAAGTTAGTTTATACTCTCCTAAGCGAACGTTTAAATTAAACAAAGTGCCGGCATGGCCACAGAGATAGAACACAAATACCTGATTAAACCTGAGCTCTGGAAAAAGGTTGTTCCACAAACGCGTGTGGACATACGCCAGGGCTATCTGCTTACCGATCCTTCTAAGACTGTTCGTGTGCGCACCAAAGGCAATACAGGGTATCTTACCATTAAAGGTAAATCGCAGGGAGCCAGCAGAGCTGAATTTGAATATGAAATTCCTTTTGCCGATGCCCTAGAACTGTTGACTCACTTCTGTTCGCAACTGATTGAAAAAACCAGACACCTGGTGCTGCATGAAGGTAAGACCTGGGAAGTGGATGAATTTAAAGGACTGAATGCAGGATTAATAGTGGCGGAAATTGAACTGAAAAGTGAAGAGGAAACTTACGTCCTACCGGACTGGGTAGATAAAAATGTGACGGAAGACCTGAGGTATGCGAATTCCAACCTCTCCGTAAACCCATTCAGCAAATGGTAAACATAAAATTCCAAAACTCAGATAATTACCTGTATGCTTAAACTCCAGATATTCCTCCTACTCTTTCCTCTTTTGTTCCAGGCTCAAAAAAAGGAAAGCATTACCCGGGAAGACACCGTAAAGGGATTTTCACAGGCCATTTCTGCCTACCTGCAAGCCCTGCCTGAACAAGATAAAATAAAGCTGGACACGCTTTTCGTAGGAAAAAATGTGGACTTCCCCCCCATTATTTTACCCGCCCTCATTCACAAAACGCCCATTCAGATTGTGAACAGCGCAGAAGCAGACAAAAAACTGAACTACCGTACATCACTTCTTTATGTGAACATCATAGGTGATGTAACCAAAAACCTGTCTCATTTTATTTTCGTCACTTTTTTGGTAGTAAAACCTGATAAAGTGGTACAGTATCTTCCACAACACAATTGCAACCTGGATCTGAACTACAACACCCTGAAAAAGGAATTTAGTCTGAACACTTTGCACATGGATTACCCTTACCCCCTGCGTACTAAATAACGCAGCGCAGGCGACTTTTACGACCTATCAGAAAAGCAGTGTTTTCACACAAATGTATGATAAAAACAAACACTTGTACTACAAACTAAGCAGCACCTAAAAAAGCGTTAAAAATTTTACACGTTTAAAAATAATTGGGATTCTCCGCTTTCAAATTTGCCCATATGTGTGTATATTTAAATTATTAAGCAAAAAAAAAATGACTTGCTTAGGCGCAAACTTTAGCTCATTAAAAAAATTAAAGTCATGAAAGAACACCCGTTTCTTCGCATGTACAAAGTAGTTTTTGCCGAACTTTCAACTGGTGAGATTCTAAAAACCGATCTTGAAAAATCGCATGGCGAAGGCGTTATTTTTGTGCGCTTTAAGTCCTTTAGTAAAGCCATGGATTACGCGGATACCATTTTGCAGGAACGTCCGGACCTGGAATATGTGATCTACTGCCTGGAGAAGCCCGTGGTATACAGAAACGTAAACCAAACCATACAGCTTCCCGACAGAGACCGGGCCATTACAGCCATTACCTCCGAGTAATTTTTCAAAACACAGCTCCGCCTAAAATCACTACTCCGGTTGTGTAAATTCCATACAAACTAATTTTGTCAGCCCCTTTGTTTAGTAGTGATACGAAAGTCCATTAAACAGTTATCTTTGTTATTGACACGCCGGAAAAAAATGGGTCCAAATAAAAGCGTTGCTTAGATTTGGACTATGATGGCGATTGTATTTAGTCAGCAACCAGACTAAAAAGACCTTTAAAACAAAAACAGTATGTCAATAAGCAAAGAATCAGAATTAATTGGAATGAAAAAGGTAAGTGATGTAGTTGCTTATACTTTAAAAGAAATGAAGAATTACGCCCGACCAGGTATGTCAACCAAACAACTTGATGAGTATGGAGCAGAAATATTGAGAGATTTTGGAGCAAACTCAGCGCCTTACAAAACATACAAATTTCCGGGCTGGACTTGCATAAGTGTAGACACTGAATTTTGCCATGG
>CAZMHW010000138.1:6105-8167 GCA_964566105.1 uncultured Akkermansia sp. | reverse complement strand
GTGTTACCCTCATTATATCCTATATCGTGACAACATATCAAAAATTAAACGGCCAGGATGAAAATACGTTAATGATTTACAATGTTTTTATGTTAATCGAAATGTTTATGTTAATGGCAGCAGCACATATTTATTTTAATACGCCAATAAGTAAGTATCTGGCCTTTTTAGGTTATGGGTTATTTTTATTAGTCTTCATAGCGCAGATATATCATAATGGGTTTGCAACATTTGCTAATTACGCGAGCGCTGCGCAAAACACTATATTGGCATTATTCTATGGAGCAATATTGTATAGGCAGTTTTTCTTTCATTCGATGTCTCCTGCAAAGTCACCCGAAATATGGATGACGATCGGCTTGCTGGCTTTTTTAGTGGGATGTATACCCTACATTACCATGATTAATTATATGCAAAAGAACTTTCCGATGGAAAATATAGTGCTGTATGCAAATATTATTAATTTTTTGTCTGTGGGGCGCTATTCTCTTTTGGCTTTAGGTTTTTTTCTGGTTCATAGAAACACAATCAAAATAAATAACGGTACTCATGAGTGATATTGTTCTGGCGATCATTTGGGTTACTTTCCTCGTATTGCTGCTTATAGCCGGTATTATTATCGCTTTTTTTATTTCAGCCCGTCAACGGCTTAAACAACAAATGGAACTCGCCGAAACCAAATTGACCTTTGAACGCGAACTCCGTCAGGTAGAAACGGAAGTGAGTGAGCACGTCATGAGTCAGTTTGCGCAGGAGCTGCACGATAACATCGGGCAGTTACTCACGGCCATGCACATCCAGATCGAAAATCAAAAACTCGAGCATCCGGATTTAGTGGAAGGGTATAAACCCGTAGAAATTTATCTGGGTGAGGTCACCCAGCATTTACGTTTGCTGAGCCGTACACTCAATAACGATTACCTGGGACATATTGGTCTGCTCGCGGCCTTGCAGCTGGAAGTGGATCGTTTAAGGGCGCTCAAGCGTTTTACCATTCACTGGCAGCCGGTTTCAGGCAACACCCATCTGGAAAAGAACCAGGAGCTGATGGTGTTCCGCATCTTCCAGGAGATCACACAAAATGCCCTGCGTCATTCTTCCGCCCGCAATATTTTTATTTCCGTTAACCTCGATAAAGGTTTTGAATTGTCGGTAAAAGACGATGGCAAGGGGTTTGACAAAGAGGCTATTTTCGCTTCCGGCAGGGCCTCAGGACTGCGTAACATCATCAAACGCAGCCGTCTGGCGGGTATGGACTGTGTGATGGATGCGTCACCGGGAAAGGGAAGTTTGTTTATTTTAAAAAAAATTGGCACCTTGGACTAATCCCCCAAAGCCCAATGGAAATAAAGCACATTATTCTGGTAGACGATCATGTGATCGTACGCAACGGTTTAAAAGAGCTCATTGAAAAATTAGGTCCCTTTAAAGTATTGCGTGAATTCGACAACGGACCATCTCTGTTGAACGCAATTCCCTTTAAAGAAAAACCCGACCTGATTATTCTCGATCTGAATTTACCCGACATGAACGGAGATCAGGTACTGGTGGAATTAAATAACAGAAACGTCACCACACCAGTTCTTATGCTCACCTTAAACACAGATGAAAACACCATTGTGAAATTATTCCGGAATGGGGTTCGGGGTTATTTGCAAAAGGACTGCAGTGCGCAGACCCTCAAAATGGCCATGGAAGAGATTTTTCGCTGCGGCTATTACCACAATGAGTTTTTGAGTTTGTCTTTGAGAAACAACGAAGGCGCTTCCAAAAAAACCGAGCAGGAAAAGATATTGGAACAACTCACGGCCCGTGAACGGGAATTTCTAAAACTGGTCTGCCACGAAAAAGAGTACACCTACGAACAAATTGCCGATCAGATGAAGGTGCAGCACCGCACTGTGGACGGTTACAGGGAAGCGGTGTTTGAAAAGTTCGGCATTAAATCCAAAACCGGCCTGGTCTTGTTTGTACTCAAACACAATTTGTTTGGCCTTTTGTAAAATAGAAGCAGGCAGATTCTTTTTGCCTTGAAAAGAAAAGCTCCAAAACACAAGAAGAA
>CAZMHW010000138.1:0-6078 GCA_964566105.1 uncultured Akkermansia sp. | reverse complement strand
GTCAGGGCGAACTTTTTAAATCCTTACTTTGCCATGGACATGGCTTGTTTTCCTAAAAGTTTTCTTAAAATCGAAATCTGTCCGATATGCTGAGCCTCATGTATAACCATATAAGCAATGAGCCCATGAAGTGTAGTGTTTGGAATAGCTGTTTGAAATGGCGGAGGAGACAATAAGGTGTCTTCGCTAAGACTGCTGATGCATTCGCTTAATTGAACGGATACGGAGTTCCATTTTAGCTGAATGTCCTCGATAGTGGGGAAGGATGAGTCTATTTTGTTTGAAGATCCTTTTCCAAAAAGTTTATTGTAATTTCTATCTTGAGCTTTGCCTGTCAATATTGCCAATAAGGACATACGCGTATTCACTACGTGACCTGCGACCCACTTTATAGGATTTAAATTGTCCGCCATTTGTTTGTGAGATTCTTCCTCTGAAATATCTGCCAGTGAATTCAAAAACCAGCTTCTTTGCAGGTCAAACTGAGCTCTAGTGATACTGTTGTTCATTTCTGTTCTTATTTTAATTTTTCACCATGATTTTAAGACTGGCCAGGGGAGGAGCATATTTGAGATAATCAATCAAATTTTGGCTGACATTTAAATCCTTTAACGATTTTTCCTCATAAGGGGTGTGGTGCGGAAGTTCTTCTTTGGATTCAAAAAGCGTTGGAAGATTTCTGTTACCAATTGCAGCCCGGCCAATCGCCACGATATCTGCCCCGTATTCCAGAGCTTTTTCAGCATCTGCATACGTAACAACACTGCCAACTCCAATGAGCGGTAAAGAAGATGTTATGTTACTTCTCAGGTAGTGGAGCAGGTTCTTGTCGGGGTATTTTATAGACCTGGCTTTATAATCCATTTGGGAAGTGTGAACATAATCAATTCCATCCTCCACAAGCCAGTTAATTATCTGAATGTTCTCATCTATATCCAGCCCTGTTTCTAAACCCATGTTTTCAAAACTCATTCTAAAACCGATCACAAAATCTTTAGATACTTTTTGGCGGCAGGCTTTTACAACATTTCTTGAAAATCTGGCCCGATTCGTTAAATTTCCCCCATAATTATCAGATCGTGTATTTGTCATTTTGCTGGTAAACTGTGTAAACAAGTATCCATTAGCCCCATGCAGTTCAACGCCATGAAACCCTGCTTTTTCTACTTTCTCGCAGGCATTCGCGAAATCAGATGTAATTTCATTTATCTGTTCGATTGTTAACTCCTCAGGCGCCTCAAAATTTGGAATCGTTGGCATCTCGTACCTTCCGGCACTTCGGGCTTTGATTCCTGTTAAGGATTCTATGGTTCTTGAGCCGGCATGACACAGCTGAATAAGATTGACACTGTTATGCTCATTCATCTTTTCAGCAAGTCGTTTTAAATCTTCTTGTCCCTTTTCATTTGCAATGTTTAATTGATTGTAAAAGGCGATAGAAGTACCTGAGATTGCGGCGGCACAGGAAATTACCAAACCGTATCCGTCTGACGAGAGTCGCTCGAGCCAATTTATTTCCTCAATACTAATTGTTCCATCCGCGTTACTTTGCTGCGTTGTCATGGGGGCAACTGCCAACCTGTTTTTAAGCGTGACTTTTGAGTTTAAACGCAATGACGTAAATAATTTACCCATGATTTCCGGTTCTTATTTTTTCAAAGGTACCCCACTTTTATATACATTTGCAAGTAGTTACCGAATTGGTAAATAGTGACAAAAAGTACAGTAATGTCTAAAATAAAGGGTTTATGAGCATAAATAAATTAAAAAAAATTACAAATACCTCTTGTCCGATAAGAAATACAATAGAGTTAATTGGTGGTAAATGGACTTTTTCAATTATTTATATCCTGTTAGCGGGTAAAAAAAGATTTAAAGAGTTGGAGAGAACTATTGAAGGAATTAATACCAGAATGTTGGTAAAGGAGTTAAAGATGCTTGAAGCGAACAAAATAATTCACCGTAAAGCTTACGCCACAGTTCCTCCAACAGTGGAGTATTCTCTGACAGAAAAGGGAAAGGAACTTGAACCTCTATTACATGAAATAAAAATCTGGGGTAAAAAAAATATTTGATATGATCTGAATCAAATGGAGGGTAGTGTTACCAACGGTTCATCTGCTTTACAAAAAATATATATAAAATCAGGTAACACTATAATTTCCACTATTTTCTTTTTAAGTTAACAAACAAAAACAGCCCCGCTATCATAAGCACTGCCGCAACTGCAAAAACAGCATTGTGACTTATTGTATATATGGCAGCAGCCCCGAGTGGAACAATAACATGGTATAAGGCCTGTAAACTCTGGTTGATACCCTGAAGTAAACCCTGTTTACTTTCTTCAACCGATGCAGAAAGCCTGGCATTGTAAGAAGGGTCAAATAATCCTTCGCCTAATACAATAAAGGCCACCGCAGTGATAATTATAAAAACAGAAGGGATGTGTGCACTCAGAAATAAAAGAGTAAGTCCTAAAGCCAGGCCACACAAACCAATGATGCCAACAGTGTCCTCCCCCCATCTTTTTAGAAGTCTCGGTAGTACTATGACCCGGGATAAAATATCACAGATGCCCACAAGAACAAATACCCCACCAATAAATGTTGGCCCCCATAAAAACACATCTTTAAAATAAATATTGGCATTAAACTGCCATATATTTAGTCCCACATAAAAAAATGCTCCCATAATTAGGAGAGCTGTAGCTTTTTTTAAAGAGAAAATTTCTTTAAAATGGAAGAAGGTATTAAAACTTTTAAGAGTGATTTTCTTAGTTCTTTTCTCAAGCGGAAGCGATTCTGGTAAAAGCAGAGTAATACAAAGTGTAGATACAATTGTAATACCTGCTGTTATGAAAAAAGGTAAGGTGATGGATGCAATTCCAAACAAGCCACCAATTGTCGGACCAATCATAAAGCCGAGGCCAATAGCACCGCCGAGGTAACCAAACCATTTACCCCGTTCTGAAGGATCTGTAGAATCAGTAATATATGCGAATAGAGCACTTTGATTACCAGCAGTAAGTCCATCAATTATTCTCCCCAGAAAAAGTATCCAAAGTGCGCCCCCCATTCCAAGAAGCAGATAACCAATAGCGGAACCAAGTAAGCTGATCAATAATACGGGTTTACGTCCATAATGATCGCTGAGCGCCCCAAACACCGGAGCGGCCAAAAAAGTACATCCGGCAAATACCGATACTAAGGCACTCATTACAACCGCTACATTGTTGGCAGGAACGTATTTTTCTAAGAGGAAGGGAAAAAGTGGTAAGACGATGGTCATGCCAATGGCATTCAATACCGTTACACCTACAATGATCCATAAACTTCTTGTTTTAGTTTGCATGCACAAATTTATTTTAATTCACTTAATTATTAGGACCAAAAAATCTGACTACTTGATCAAGGTTATCTTCTGAATGAAACTTTTCGGTATTTTCTAAGGTTTCTTTTGTCACCCTGGATGTGCGTGCCAGATTTTTCTTCTCAAAAGTGGTAATGGCTTCTAAAAGCGAAACATGATTTTCTTTGCACAAGACTTCATATAAATCGAGTGCATCCCACATGGCCTGATTTACTCCTTCGCCAGCATAGGGAGGCATACGATGAGCAGCGTCGCCAATCATTGTTAAGTTTGGAAAAGTCTTCCAGCTTTGATCTAAGGGATAGTGATATTGTGGTCTTGGTACAAACCACACTTTCTCACTTTTAAATAACTCGTGCCATTGCTCACTCCAATCAGAAAAACAATTTTTGAACCACTCATAAATTTGATTTTTATTTTCAAAATCAATCCCAGAAGTATTGATCCATTTTTCATCTTCCCTGGTACCTGTATAAAATGATAACGAACCATCTCCCTTTGCGCTGAGAATAATGGTCTTTTTGTTCCACAAAGCAAACAGTTTTCCTCCGTTGGTTAATTTCCATAGCCCGGGAGCATTCACTAAAGCATTATATATATTACCTTCTAAAATTGTAACCCCCGAATAAACAGGCTGAATATCTGTTATATATTTTCTGAGCTTTGAATTCGCTCCATCAGCGGCGATCACTAAATCAGCATAGGCAACGTTTCCATTCTCAAAAAACAATTCCCATCCTTCGTCGAAGGGTTTCAACTCTATAAATTTAGAATTCCAACGGATAGTGCCCTCCTGTAAAGAGTTAATTAATAGATCCCTCAAGGGGCCCCGGTCTATTTCCGGTCTGGCTTTTAAATCATTAAGATCCTCTTCAGCGGCTACACTGTCATCGGAAATATGAACACGTAAAGTGTTATCAACAACAGTTAATCTTCCCGCACCGGGTCGGTAGTTTTTCCTGAATTCTTCCATTAATCCGCACTCACGCAAAGCTTTTAATCCTGATTCGTAATGCAGGTCAAGTGTCGCGCCTTGTTGGCGAACAGTGCTGTCTTTATCTCTTTCATATACTTTTACACTTACACCTTTTGTTTGTAAGAGTTTGGCTAAAGTTAAGCCTCCCGGGCCACCGCCAATTATGGCTACTCTTTTATTCTTTAATAACATATCGTCTGGTTTTTGAGTGTGTAACTACACATGCTGTTAATTACAGAGCAAAATTGTGAGTATATTTGCGAATAAAATAGCCTTAATTGATATTAAAATAGTCGTAAATGAAAATAGAATTATTTGACAGAAACCGATCTGGTATAATGAATCAGTTTGCGAAGGCTCTTGGAACAAAGATTCAGAGAGACACGATACTTATTCCAAAATCAAAAGGTGGCGGATTTATTAAGTTCAAAAAAATAAATGAAGATTTACGGGTAATGATTCGCAATTATTACTTAAAGGATCAATTGGAAATTAAACGAATTAATGAATTAGGGGATAATAGATTTATTTTGTTCTCCTTTCTGGATATTTTTGAGCCCTTTGAAAAAAACAAAGGGGTCTCGCATCAGTTTCAACAGCCCAAAGTGGTGGCTTTTTCTGAAACGGCATCTTCTTTAATTACTTTCCCGTCTAATACTTTTTTTAGGGCAATTAACATAGTGGTGAGTCAAAACTACTTATTAGGCATACTCGGAAAAGCCAGAAACCCCATCATTTCAAAAATGCTGGAAAACACTGAACCTTTTGTTTTTGAATCAGCCATTACTTCCAACATGGTAAAATGCGCAAATGATTTTATTAATGAAAAATTGGACAAAGAAATAGAATTGATGTTTTATAAATTAAAATGTGAGGAATTACTGTGTTACTATTTCAGTAACCTCATGAAAAGAAAAGACCAGCAGATTAGTAAAATACATGCGGATGACATAAAAGCAATATACAAAGTCAAAGATTACCTTAGCTGCAACTTACACTCGTCTCCAAACATACGTAACCTTGCTGCTGGATCAGGAATGAGTGAACCTAAGTTGCGTAAATTATTTAAACAAACTTTTGGAAAAGGCGTTTTTGAATATTATCAATCGCTTCGTATGCAGGAAGCAGTCCGATTGTTAAAAGAAGAAAGACTGAGCGTTTCAGAAGTTGGTTACAAGCTTGGATTTACTAATCTAAGCCATTTTACCAGAGTTTTTGAGGAAAATATTGGAATGAAGCCAAAGAAATGGAGTATGATAAATTAATTAAGCACATATTTTTAATTGGACAAGCTCTTAAAAATAAGTCAATCTGATTTAAGAGTTCCTTTGAGCTTAGACATAACGCCGTAGATAATTTACCCATGATTTTCGGTTCTGATTTTTATCGAAGCCATTTAAATCAATAAATCTCAAACTAGAAATCACTTTGTGCTTTCACTTTGGAACGCCATAAAGCGAAAGCCCCTCCGGTGTTTCACGAAGGGGCTTTTTCTACTTCAGTGGCTCCGGCAGGCGGCAAAAGTTTAGTAAACTTTTGAGCGAGCAGGCGCGATAGCAGATTACTGCCGCAATAAAAAAGCAACCGTTTAGGTTGCTCATCAGTGGCTCCGGCAGGAATTGTACGCCAGTTTTATGTTCCAGAGCCCTTGCCTCTATGTCTCCCAATTTACAAGAGTTTCAGAGCATTTTCTCTTTTTATTTCCTTCCTGTTGACTCCCAGTTTATTCAAAA
>CAZMHW010000137.1:0-8185 GCA_964566105.1 uncultured Akkermansia sp. | reverse complement strand
GTGTATTCCTATCAGGGGGGAGTTGAGTTGAGTAAATACGTTTCTGTGAGCCTGGCCAAACAACAGTCTGTGATCGAAAAACGACTGGACTATCAATACGAAGACAAGATCAGTGTGTTGGTTTACAACAATCAAAACGACTTTAAACAGAGTAATCTCGGGCTGAGCAGCGATGATCAGACCAACATTGGTGGAGTAACCCGTATCATTGGTGATAAAATAAGTGTGTTCTTTAATGGTTCCCTGGCTGAACTCGATCAGCAAATCCGAGCCGCCCTTGCAGAGTTATTGTTTAACAAAATTGTGTATGGCGGAAATGCACGGGAAGTGGTGCGTAATTCTACCCTGCTCAATGTACCGGCCTGGTATTCACAAGGACTTATCAAATATTTGTCGGAAGGCTGGACCAGTTATAACGACAATATTTTATACGATGATCTTAAAAACGATAACTTTAGTTCGTTTAACCGGCTCAATGGCAAACAGGCAGCGCAGGCAGGCCACGCCATCTGGTATTTTATCTGCTCCACTTACGGAGAAAGTATGATCCCGAATTTGTTATACATGACCCGGGTATCCAGAAGTCCTGAAAACGCCTTCATCTATACACTGGGAATTACGTTGCCAAACCTGATCTCCGATTTTTCTGAGGCTTACCAACGGCATCTTTACATGCTGAGAGATTCTTTGCGGGTGTCGCCTATTAACAATAACAGTGTTTTAAAAAAATATAAATCCAACAGACATTACTATCAGGTAAAAATAAGTCCATCGGGAGATCAGGTGGTTTATGCCCGCAATCAGATGAATCAATTATGTGTGTATTTAAAGTCCCTTGACGGAACTACCGAAAAACGACTGTTGAAATACGGACCAAAGGTGGAGCAGCTGGATGATTATAATTATCCTTTGCTGGCATGGCATCCCAATGGTAAACTCGTGGCCATGATTTATGAAAAAGAGGATGAGTTGGTTCTGCAAACCATTGATCTGGAAAACAACGATGTGGTAAAACGTAATCTGACCGGATTTGAAAAAATAAACAGCTTTTCCTACAGCCACGATGGAAAAAAACTGGCCATCAGTGGAGTAAAAAGAGGCAAGGGACAAAGCGATGTATTTGTCTTTGGGCTTAATACCAGTGCCATAGAACAACTCACCAACGACATCTGGGATGACAACAATCCCGTTTTTGTTAAAGGCTCCAA
The DNA here is from genome assembly GCA_964566105.1 of uncultured Akkermansia sp. Lineage (GTDB taxonomy): Bacteria > Bacteroidota > Bacteroidia > B-17B0 > Aurantibacillaceae > Aurantibacillus. Next base: position 6,977 of record CAZMHW010000137.1, on the reverse strand, counting down.
GCAGATTGTTTTTGAAAGTAACCGTATAAACGATACAGTGAAAGCAACGGACGATGCGCAGTTTTTTGTGAAGCTGAACCGGAATATGGATCTGTTTATGGCAGCTTATCCATTTACAAATAAAGTGCTTGTGCGTGTAAGCAATACCCCGGAGGTAAATGAAACGCAAGCTCAGGCTTATACCAACAACTACATTACTTATCTGAGTGATAAAAATGGAATCTACAACCGCTACCTTGCTGAGTACGACAGCAGTATCGCTTTTGTAGATACCAGTGAACATTACCGTTATTTTTTCAGATCTAAACCGGTAACCAATTACGACCGTAATCTCCTCGAGCAAAATATCAGCGCCGATGGTTCTAAAGTGGCACAATTAATTTACGCGAATGGCAAAGACATGATGCTGGTTTCGCCACTGGAGAAATTGTACGACATTAAGATGAGAGAACCCGGGAAGACCTGGGAAAGAAGTTATGTTAGTCCTGCCGTGGCCGATCCTTCTAACTACAAAGACATTAAAACAGTGGATAATGCGACACCGCAAAAAGCGGACGACAACTCAAAAGGAATAGATTTTGAAAATTATAAATTTGATAACGAAAAGGACAAACGTTCGCCGGTTACAAACCAGAGTTCGGGTACCGATAAAAAGGACTCTGTGAAAAGCAAAGGGGATGGACGTCTTAAGTTTCCAATTCAAAGAAATTATTACACCTCATTTTACGCTGACAACGTGGTGGCTCAGCTCGATAATTCATTTCTCGCGAACAACTACCAGGTGTTTGGTGTAAGGGGCAGTAACGGAGCCGTGTATCTGCAGCCGGGGTTTAATTTCCTCACCAAAATCTCTATCAGCGATTTGATGGAAGATCAGCGTATTACCGGTGGATTCAGGATCAACCCAAATCTGGATAACGAATTTATGTTGTCGTGGGAGCAGCGAAAAAGACGTTTCGATCACCAGATTTTATTAGACAGACAAACCTTTGCCAATAGCACGGCAAGTTATCAGGGTGTAAATCTTTTTGACGCGAAGATTAATACCAGCACCATTCGTTATTCGGTAAAATACCCGTTTAGCCCTGTGGCAGCTGTTCGTTTATCTCTGCTTTACCGTAACGACCGTTATATGCCACTTTCCAGCGCGGAATATCCCCTGGCCCTGTATGTAAAACCTGCATACGAAAATCTGGGCGGTGTACGTTTGGAGTATATTTTCGACAACACCCGCAAAGTCATGCTCAATATTTTGAATGGTTTGCGGTTTAAAATATGGACGGAGTACTGGAAGTTTAAAAGCAATACGCCACGTGATTTGTTCACATCGGGATTTGATGTGCGTCATTACCAAAAAGTACACCGCCAGTTAACCTGGTGTAACCGTTTGGCGGGAGGTAATTCGTTGGGAACCGATCGTCTTATTTTTTATCTGGGTGGTGTAGACAACTGGCTTAATCCGAAATTCAATAACAATGTCAATATTGTAAATCCCGATCAATACGGATTTCAGACTGTAGCTACCAATATGCGCGGTTTCCAGCAAAATATCCGAAATGGAAATAATTTTGTGGTATTTAATTCCGAATTACGCTTTCCAATTGTACGCTATTTACTCGATCACCCACTGCGTTCAGATTTTATGAATAATTTTCAGATCATAGGATTTACAGATCTGGGTATGGCCTGGTATGGTTCTAATCCTCTGAGTAACGGTAATACTGAAAATGTAAAATCATTTATAGATAACGATCCCGTGTTGGGTAAAGGAAGTACCGGGGTTATCATTACCGTGATTGACAACAAAAATCCGCTGGTAGGAGGTATGGGCTTTGGTTTACGTTCCCGTTTTCTGGGTTATTTTGTACGCCTCGATTTTGGCTGGGGTATCGACAACTGGGTAGTTCAAAAAAGAATTATAGCTTTATCTTTAACTACAGATTTCTAAGTATGAGTTTTAACGAAGTAATTATTTTGTTGGGTATTGGCCTGCTGGCCGGTTTCCTCAGCGGACTTATTGGTATTGGCGGCGGTATCGTGATTGTTCCGGTACTGGTATATTTTTTTACCATGAATCAAAAAACTGCGCAAGGTACCACCTTATTTATGTTCCTGCTTCCTATAGGCATTATGGGTGTTTACAATTATCACAAAGCAGGTCACGTAGATTATAAAACCGCGCTCATTATGGCCATTACTTTTGTGGCAGGAAGTTACCTGGGCAGTAAAACCGCTATTGGTATTGACACCAAACTGGTGAAACAAATTTTTGGAGTCACCATTATTTTAATTGGCATCAAAATGTTGTTGGGTAAATAATGCAAAGTACAGGCAAGATAAAAGAACTGAGCGGAAAGTATTTTGAACGGGTGCAAACTATTCGCAGACACCTGCACCAGCACCCGGAGCTTTCTTTTAAAGAAGAACAAACCTCCCTTTTTATCCAGGAGCAATTAACCAAAGCAGGAATTTCATTCACCACCGGTCACGTAGGAACCGGCATTATTGCACTGATAAAGGGAAAAAATCCCGGCAAGAAAGTACTGTTGTTGCGCGCCGATATGGATGCTCTACCCATTGAAGAAAAAAATCAAGTGCCGTATTGTTCCCAAAATAAAGGAGTAATGCATGCCTGCGGTCACGATGTGCATTCGGCCTGCGCTCTGGGAGCAGCTTTTATTTTAAACGACTTAAAAGCAGAGTGGGAAGGCACTGTGAAAATCATGTTCCAGCCCGGAGAAGAGGTGTTGCCGGGCGGCGCCAGTCTGATGATCAGGGAGGGTGTTTTAGAAAATCCTAAAGTTGATAAAGCCATTGCCCTGCACGTGTTTCCAGCTATGGCAACAGGTAAAGTGGGGTTTAAAGGCGGTATGTATATGGCCAGTACCGACGAACTGTATTTAACCGTAAATGGTAAAGGTGGACATGCAGCCATGCCGGCAGATTATGTCAATCCTCTGGTCATTGCTTCGGAAATTATTCTGGAGGTCAATAAAAAATTCAGTGATAAAAATTCCCTCAGGGAAATGGGCGGAGAAAACATTCCAACGGTGGTAGCTTTTGGTAAAATAGAAGGAAAGGGCGCTACCAATGTGATTCCAGATGTAGTGGAGATAGAAGGGACTTTCCGCACCATGAACGAAGTGTGGCGTGAAAAAGTACACGCGCAACTGCAACAGATTGTAAGATCAGTTTCAGAAAAATATAAAATTGATTCGGTGTTACGCATCGAAAAAGGATATCCTTTTTTAGTGAATGATAAAGACTTTACGGAATCCTGCGTTCAGGCTGCAAAAGCCTATCTGGGGGAGGAACAGGTGGAAGAATTACCTTTGCGTATGACCGCGGAAGACTTCGCGTTTATCTCTCAAAAAGTACCGAGCTGCTTTTTCAGACTTGGAACTGCCGGTAAAAACAAAGAGTTTAGCGCCGGTGTACATACCGCTCAGTTTAACATCGATGAGCAGGCTCTGCACGTGGGCATGGGTTTAATGGCTGCCTTGGTCATGCATGAACTTCAATCTTAAGTTCTGGTTTTTTGCCCGAAAACAAAGCCGTTTTTTTATCCGCCCAATCAATACTCAGCCCTAGATATCCGCGCATTTACACACAATTTACTATCTTTAAAAGCGTTATTGTATGGTGAATTGGTGGCGATCAGGCTTAGTCTTGCTGTTTTCTTTTATGCTCGTAAAAGGAAAGGCTCAGTCTTTTCATCCCAAACAAAGCAAATTATTTAAAACACAAAAGGACACCATTTTTCTGGATAGTCTTAGCCTGGTTCCTGGCAGCGTTCAATTCAAAACTTTTCCACCTTTGGATTCCGCTCAGGCACCCGAAATCAATTACAAATTTCACGCGCTCATTTTTAAAAAGAAAAGACCGGACAGTGTTGCGGTGACCTACAAACGGTTTCCTTACAATTTTGAGCATACCTATTATCATAAAAACGCAGAAGATCTTTACACAGATCCCACGCGCCGCAACAACCCATTCACCATTAATTACAACAACACCAAAAAAGACGATCTTTTTCAAAACGACGGTTTAAATAAAAACGGGAACATCAGCCGGGGAATTTCTTTTGGAAACAATCAGGATGTGGTGGTAAATTCTAATCTTAATTTGCAGGTCAGTGGAAAACTCACTCCCGAAATTGATCTGGTAATGGCTGCCACCGATAACAACATTCCCTTTCAGGCCGACGGGACTACCGCGCAGTTACAGGAGTTCGACAAGGTGTACATCCAGTTAAGTAATTACAATACTAAAATGATCGTGGGGGATTACCAGCTGTCCCGCCCACAGAACAGTTATTTCATGAATTTTTACAAACGGGCGCAGGGTTTTTACCTCGACAACACTTACAAAGATACGAGTGGGAAAAAGCCTTTGATCTTTAAGACCCAGGTTTCAGGAGCGGTGTCCCGCGGTAAATTTTCGCGGCAGGTATTTTTTGGGATTGAAAACAACCAGGGACCGTACCGTTTAAAGGGCGCAGATAACGAACCGTTTATCATTGTATTGAGTGGTACCGAAAAAATTTACATTGATGGAAAGTTATTGCAGCGGGGACAAGAGAATGATTACATCATCGATTACAATACCGGTGAAATAACCTTTACCGCCAGGCAGCAGATTACAAAAGATAAACGGATCGTGGCTGAATTTCAGTACGCGGAACGTAATTACGCGCGTTCGTTGTTTTTCTTCGGTGAGGAGGTCTCTACCGCCAAATCAAAAATCTTTTTTAATTTTTACAACGAGCAGGATAATAAAAACCGCCCACTTCAACAAACCCTGGTGCAAGCGCAAAAAAATGTCATGATCGATATTGGTGATAAACTCGACCAGGCCTATTACACCGGCGCGACATTAGACACTACTACCAATGCGGCCAACATTTATTACAAAAAGCGGGACACGGTAGTGGGAAGTTTTCTCTACAAAGATGTTTACGTGTATACCACCGATCTCTCCAATCCCAAATACACACTCAAATTCAGTTACGTGGGACCGGGCAAAGGAAATTACAACCAGTTAAATACCGATGCCAACGGCAAGGTTTACATCTGGCTTGCCCCGCGTGGTGATACCTTGCAGGGAAGTTACGAGCCTGTGGTTCCCCTGGTAACACCCAAACAAACACAAATGCTTACCGGTGGCTTTACCCATTCTTTCACCGCAAACAACACCTTAAATGTGGAAGGTGTGTACACCAAACACGACATCAACAAATTCAGTGGCAGGGATAAGGGTAACGATGAGGCAGGTGGCGTGAAGGTGTTGAGCCGTAATCAAACGGTTTTAAAAGTGGACAGTTTAAAACGCGAGAGCAAAGTATTTTACAATCTCAATTACGAGTACCTCCAAAAAGAGTTTAATCAGGTAGAACGTTTCAGAAGTATTGAATTTGACCGTGACTGGAACAGACCACTCACGAGTTTGTTACTCAACGATCAGCACATTGCCGGTGTGGAACTTGGCGCTGTTAAAAATAGCGGCGCTTCTGTCAATTATGCCTTAAATTTATTCGAAGAAGGAACTAACTACGAAGGTCTGCGTCATAATCTTAGCGCGGGCTATGCCACTAAGGAAGTGAGCAGCAACTATACGGGAGCTTTCTTAACAACCAAGGACAATCTGAATTTTCAAAACACACAGTTTTACCGGCATAAAATAACACTCTCCAAAAGAATTGAGAAGTTGAAGTTTGCGTACAACGATGTGTTCGAAAACAATTTGTTCCGCGACACCAAACGCCGGGATTCTCTTATGCCAAGAGCTTACCAGTTTTGGGAGTGGGAAGGAAGTGTGGCCAATGCCGACAGTTCCAAAAATAACGTGCGTGTATTTTACAAGGAAAGACGGGATAAGCTGGCCTACAGCAACGAATTAAAAGACAGCACCTATGCGCAGAACGTTGGTCTGCAGGCTTCTATTTTCTCCATTAAAAATAATCCCATTACAGTATTGGTAACCTATCGCAAATTAAACCTGAGCAAAAACATTTCTCCCCTTACCAATTTAAAACCCGACAATACGCTGTTGAATCGTGTGGAATACAATCCCCGTTTTTTTAAAGGATTTATAACGGCCGGTATTTTTTACGAAACAGGTTATGGTCAGGAAAACAAACGCGATTATTATTATCTGGAAGTAGCTCCGGGTCAGGGGCAGTATGCCTGGAACGATTACAATGGGAACGGAATTAAAGAAAAGAATGAATTTGAAACAGCCTTGTTTACCGATCAACAGAGGTACATTCGTATTTATACCCCCACCAATGAATACGTGAAAGTCTTACAGAATCAATTGAGCGTGTCGCTGAGTGTTCGCCCTTCTTCCATTTTAAAAAACAACAAACACAGTCTGAACCGTTTTCTCAACCGCTGGGTTTTACAAACCGCAGCACGGGTAGACAATAAAGTGAGTGATAATAATAGTCCCGATAATTTTAACCCCTTTGTCACCGTAAGAGACAGCTTGCTGTTGGCGAGGAATAACAACCTGCGGCAAAGTGTGTTTTTTAATCAAAGTTCTGCGGTGTTTGGGGCGGATTATACGTACATCGATAATAAATCGCGGCAATTGCTCACCAACGGTATTGAGGGGAAAACACTTTTATCCCACGAAGTAAAATGGCGGGTTAATTTTTTAAAAGCCTGGGCCATTAACAGCGACAATACCCTGAGTGAAAAAAGCAATGTCTCTGAGTATTTTACAAGCAGGAATTACAAGATCAAAGCGTATGAAAGCGAACAAAAATTGCTATACCAGCCCAATACAGTTTTTAGAATCAGCGCCATTTACAAATACACCGAGAAGAGAAATGGTATGGATGGCGCTTCACAGACGGCCTTTTTAAGTACTTACGCTTTAGAACTCAAATACAACCAAACGGAAAAAGGAAGTTTAACAGGAAGGGTGGATTTTATCCGCATCCGTTACAACGATAGTGAAAACTCGTCGGTGGC
>CAZMHW010000136.1:0-8229 GCA_964566105.1 uncultured Akkermansia sp. | reverse complement strand
AATTTAAACAGCTATCTGATTAAAAAAAGCTCAGTGACCTCCATGACTCTGAGTCTCTGTGTTAAAAAGAAGAAAAAAACAAAACAATATAAACCAGTTCCGAAAACGTCGGAACACAAAACAAAAACAAAACATGTCACAAACAGGAATTACCCACAGCTTTGATATTGGCGATGGCCGTATTGTAAGTTTAGAAACAGGCAAATTAGCCAAACAAGCGGACGGTGCAGTTGTCGTAAGATTAGGCGACACCATGATTTTAGCTACCGTTGTAAGTAACAAAGAAGCAAAAGAAGGCGTTGACTTTTTACCTCTTACGGTTGATTATCAGGAAAAATACGCGTCTGCAGGACGTTTCCCGGGCGGATTTTTTAAACGCGAGGCTAAATTATCAGACTATGAAGTATTGATCAGCAGAATCGTTGACCGTGCTTTACGTCCTCAATTTCCAGAAGATTACCATGCAGATACTCAATTAATGTTGTCATTAATTTCATCTGATAAAGAAAATATGCCCGATGCACTTGTAGGCTTAGCAGCTTCTGCCGCTATTGCCGTAAGTGATATTCCATTCAATGGACCTATCAGTGAGGTTCGTGTTGCCAAGATCGACGGTAAATTAGTGATCAATCCAACGAAATCGCAAATGGCAAACAGTACTATCGACATGATCGTTGCAGCTTCTGCATCCGACATTGCCATGGTAGAAGGTGAAATGAGCGAGGTAAGCGAAGACGAAATGCTTGAAGCTATTAAATTTGCGCATGAAGCGATTAAACTTCAGATTAACGCGGTAAAAGAATTCGCGGTAAAAGCAGGTTTAAAAACCAAACGTGAATACAACCACGAAACCAATGACGCAGATCTGAGAGCAAAAGTAATGAAGGAAACTTACGACGCTGTTTACGCGGCCGCTAAGAAATTAGATCCGAATAAAAACAACCGTAAAGTTAATTTCAAAGCTCCTTTAGAAGAGTTCAAAAAACAATATACTCCTGAAGAATTAAAGGAAAAAGAAAGCCTGATCAACAAATACTACCATGAAGTAGAATACGTTGCCGTGCGTCGTTTAGCGATTGATGAAAAAGTGCGTTTGGATGGCCGTAAAACTACCGACATCCGCCCTATCTGGGCCGAAGTAGGTTATTTACCTTCCCCACACGGAAGTTCTGTATTTACACGTGGAGAAACTCAGTCTTTAACCACTGTAACTTTAGGTACACCCTTAGATAAATTAAGAATTGACGGTGCCTTTAATCAGGGAGAAGAAACATTTATCCTGCACTACAACTTCCCTGGTTTCAGTACCGGCGAAGCAAAACCTAACCGTGGCGTTGGACGCCGTGAGGTGGGTCATGGTAACTTAGCCCTGCGTGCGCTAAAAAAAGTAGTACCAACCGATTCAGGTTATACCATCCGTATTGTGAGTGATATTCTTGAAAGTAATGGTTCGTCGAGTATGGCAACTGTATGCGCGGGTTCACTGGCTTTAATGGATGCTGGTGTACAAATTAAAAAACCGGTAGCAGGTATCGCAATGGGTTTAATTACCGACGAAAAAGGCAACTACGCTATTCTTTCCGATATCCTTGGCGATGAAGATCATTTGGGAGACATGGACTTTAAAGTTTGTGGTACAAAAGACGGTATTACTGCCGTTCAAATGGATTTGAAAGTAAACGGACTTCCTTACGAGGTAATGGCAAAAGCCATGGATCAAGCTAAACAAGGACGTTTGCACATTATGAACGAAATGCTGAAAGCAATTGATAAACCACGCGAAGATTACAAACCTCACGCACCACGTTTTGAGAAAATTGTGATCGCAGGTGAGTTCATCGGCGCTATTATCGGACCTGGAGGAAAAGTAATTCAGGAAATGCAAAAAACAACCAACACCACCATCGTTATTACCGAAGAAGGTAAAAATGGTGTTGTAGAAATCTTTGGAACTAACCTGGCAGACGTAACAGCTGCCAAGAACAAGATCAAAGGAATTGTGGCTGTACCTGAGTTGGGCGACATCTATCAGGCTAAAGTAAAAACAATTATGCCATACGGTGCATTTGTTGAAATTATGCCTGGTAAAGATGGTTTGTTGCATATCAGCGAATACGACTGGAAGCGCATCGATACACTGGAAGGTGTGTTGAAAGAAGGTGATATCGTTGAAGTGAAATACGTGGGCGATGATCCTAAAACCAAAAAAATCAAATTAAGCCGTAAAGTTCTTTTACCTAAACCGGAAGGTGTAAGCGAAAAGAAAGAAGCTTAATCACTTTATAAACTCTCTATTTAAAAGTCGCTCTGCAATGCACAGCGACTTTTTTATTTAAAACTTAATCGATTCACTAAGCTAAACCCGCTGGTAAATAATCCAATCCCCTATTCTGCCAACTTGTCCTTTAACTATGATTTAAGTTTTATACATTGTACGTAAAATTATGTGCCATGAAAAAACTAACTTTTTCTTCCGCTCTGGTACTTCTTACCCTCTTCTTAAATGCTCAGGATTATACCTGGATGCGAGGCAGTAACACCAGTGGTGCCACAGGAAACTATGGAAGCCTTGGAATGCCCTCTTCAGGTAACGACCCCGGCGGCCGTCATGGCTGCGCCAAATGGGTGGACGCTTCCGGCAACCTCTGGCTTTTTGGAGGTGAAGGATATTCTACAACTAACACACTGGGTTGGCTCAACGACCTTTGGAAATACAATCCCACAACCAATCAATGGACCTGGATCCGAGGATTCAATGGCCTTAATACCACCGGCGCTTACGGAACTCTCGGCGTTGCCTCCCTTTTAAACGAGCCCGGAGCACGCGAGTTTCCTGCCTGCTGGACAGACGCTTCCGGCAATTTCTGGATGTTTGGTGGCGATGGCTTTGCTTCCAACTCTACCTTTGGCCGATTGGGGGATTTGTGGAAATACAACCCCACTACCAATCAATGGACCTGGATGTCCGGTTTCAATACAGTGATGCAAAATGGGATTTACAGCCCATTGGGTGTATCTACCCCAACCGGTATGCCTGGTTGCAGGTATGGTGCGGGCACGTGGACAGACAACTCCGGTAATTTCTGGCTCTTTGGAGGAAGAGGTCTTGCCGCCAGCGGACCGCAGGGATATCTGAACGATCTTTGGAAATACAGCCCTTCAACTAATCAATGGACATGGATCACCGGCACAAACCTCACCAATCAATACGGTCTTTACGGCACACTTTCTGTACCCTCTTCCACCAACGCCCCAGGCACACGTTATTTCCCGGCATGTTGGACAGACGCATCAAATAATCTCTACATGTTTGGCGGACTGGGATTCGCGCTTTCCGCAACCAATAGTATCAACGATTTTTGGAAATATAATCCCACGGCCAATACATGGACATGGATTGGAGGTTCCAACGGAGTGAGTACCTTAGGAATTTACGGTACATTAGGAGTTTCCAGTTCAACAAATATGCCTGGTGCCCGCTTTGCTTCCGCGTATTGGAAAGATTTTTCCGGAAATTTCTGGCTCTTTGGCGGAAATGGTTTTTCTTCAGTAGCCGGTGGCGAACTCAATGATTTGTTCCGCTACAATCCGTCACTTAACGAATGGACGTGGATGAAGGGCTCCAACCTGGCAGATCAGAATGGATCGTACGGTGTTCAGGGTGTTTCAAGTGCTTCCAATACACCTGGCGCCAGAACCTTTAATACCTGGTGGAACGACCAGAACGGAAAACCCTGGATCTTTGGAGGCGAAGGTTATGATGCTTCAAGTAGTTCTGCTAATCATATGAATGATCTATGGACTTTTAAAATTCCGTGTAACCCCGATAGTATCCAGATCTCGTCAGGAAATCCTGTTTGCAGCGGAAGTTCTGTCACCTTAACCGGTGTTAATGGGGGACCTTCTACTACCTGGTTTACTTCTGCAAGTGGAACCGTCGCCATCGCGAACGGAACTGTGTTATCGCTGACTACACTGACAGCAGGCACAACACCTTCGGTATACTCCTATTATGCTGAAGCCAATTCCTGCACTGTACAACCGCGCGCGCAGATCCAAATTACAGTAAATCCTGCACCGCAGTTAACCGCTGCAGCCATTCGTACAGTTATCTGTAAAGGTGAAACCACCACACTCACTGCAACTGGTGCGAATTCGTATACCTGGAATACCTCGCCCGCTCAAACCGCAAGTGTAATTGTTGTGAGTCCCACTACTACGGTAACCTATTTTGTAAGTGGTATCAATAATTATAATTGCACAGGCACAAGTTCTGTTACGATTAAATTTAATTTTTGTACCGGACTTTATTCTTCGGAATCGGCTATTTTTCAACACAGGTTGTACCCAAACCCAAACAAGGGCACTTTTACATTTGAAATAAACGAAAATTCGGAAACAGCTATTTTAGTGATTAATAATGTGCTCGGAGAAAAAGTATCTGAACACTTTTTTACTGAAAATACCTGCAATGTGAAAACTCATTTACCTTCAGGTATTTATTATTACCAACTTAAATTAAAAGATCATAAAGGAATCACAGGTAAATTTGTGATTGAAAATTAAAGCCGATATACTCCATAAACTAAACACACTCACTCATGAAAAAACTCATCTACTTCATCGCCTTACTCTCAACTCAGAACTTTTTGCTAGCACAAAACTTCACCTGGGTAAAAGGTAGCAATTCCAGTGGTTTGCCTGGCGTTTATGGCACTCAGGGGTCGTCTGCCACGGTTAACAATCCGGGAGGAAGACACGGCTGCGGCAAATGGGTAGACGCCGCAGGTAATTTATGGTTGTTTGGAGGGGAGGGTTATTCATCGTCAAGCACGGTCTGCTGGATGAACGATCTGTGGAAATACGATATCAGCACAAAAACATGGACGTGGATCAGAGGGTCTAACGGCCCGAATCAATTAGGCGTGTACGGAACCATGGGAGTGGCATCGGCAACAAATGAACCCGGTGCCCGTGAATTCCCAACCTGCTGGACAGATGCCGCAGGAAATTTCTGGATGTTTGGCGGAGACGGCCTTGGAACTACCCCACTTGCCTTTCCGGGTCAGCCGGAGAAACTAGGAGATCTCTGGAAATACGATCCGACAAGTAATCAGTGGACTTGGATAAAAGGCTTTAATGTAACACAACAAAGCGGGGTATACGGAACAACAGGCTCAGCAGCCCCTTCAAACCTTCCTGGTGGTCGGTATGGTGCGGGAGGCTGGGTAGATGCTTCCGGAGATTTTTGGTTATTTGGTGGTCGCGGGTATGGGGCAGCAGCCTCACTCCAGGGCTATTTAAATGACCTTTGGAAATACAACATCGCCACCAATCAATGGACTTGGGTGAACGGAACGACCCTCATCAACCAGAATGGGATTTACGGAACCTTATCCGTTCCAAATTCATCCAATGCCCCGGGCGGCAGATACTTCTCAAGTATCTGGCAGGATGCTACAGGAAATGTATATTGCTTTGGCGGATATGGCTTACATTCCAGTGCCTTTGGGTATCTCAACGATATGTGGAAATACAATCCTTCGACCAATATCTGGACCTGGATCAATGGGAGTTCAACAGCAAACCCCTACGCCAACTACGGCACGCAAGGTGTTACTTCTGCTTTAACTACTCCTGGCGGACGTTATTCCTCGGCTTATTGGACAGACTGGAAAGGTACTTTTTGGTTATTTGGAGGCATTGGGCTTACCGCTAACACCTCTGTTTACGATGGCACCTTAAACGACCTGTTCAAATATGAACCCCTTACCAATCAATGGACGTGGGTGAAAGGTTCTGTTTTGCATGATCAAAACGGAACATATGGAACTCAGGGTGTTGCTGCCGCTAACAATATTCCGGGAGGACGGCAATATAATACCTGCTGGACAGGAAAACTAGGTATCAAATTGTGGTTATTCGGTGGGCAAGGTTTTGATGCAACATCTACCGCTGCGGCTGATCACATGAACGACCTCTGGGTATTTGGCTCTCTCTGCAATCCGGACAGTATTGCAGCAGCACCCGCTAACGTTTTTTGCAGCGGAGCTTCCCCGAGTCTCAGTGCTTTAAATTCGGGAACAAATACAAGTTGGTACAGTACAGCAAGCTCTACAACCGCTTTGGGCACAGGCAGCACGCTTTCCCTGGGCCAGGTAACTGTTACTGCCCCAACCACGTTTTCTTATTACGCAGAATCAAACTCCTGCACGTTAACTCCCCGTGCGGCTATTGTTCTAACAGTTAACCCAATACCAACCTTAACCGCCACCACGACAAAAACCTTGCTTTGCAAAGGTGAATTTGCTACGTTAACGGTTTCGGGAGCAAACACCTACACCTGGAACACAACACCCATTTACACCGTTTCAAGTGTGACCATTGCTCCAACAATTACAACCACTTTTGTAGTAAGTGGAACGAATATCTACAATTGCACCAACACAGTGGCATTGGTTCAAAAAATAATAATATGTCCGGGCGTTAAAGAAAATAATTCGGAACCTCAGTTATTTAGTGTATATCCAAATCCCGGAAACGGTAGCTTCATTCTGGAAAATAACTTTGAAAACAACAAGGCGAAACTGATTCTTGTAAATACGCTTGGTCAACGTGTTTTTGAAAAAGAGCTGATCCCGGGAGTTAATGAAATCAAAACAGGACTTGACAAAGGGCTCTATTACGGGGTATTGTGGTTTGAAAATAAAAAAGCGGCTACAACTAAAATTCTGATTGAATAAACTAATTCCGGTTTTGATAGTACCTTAAATAATTCAGCCGCCAGGTTTTGTTTACCTGAGCATTGTATTTTTCGAGCAACGGTTTTCCGTCTGTGTTAATTAAAGAAATCTGATTCAGAGGTTCGGATAACTCATAAGGCAAAACAGGCAAATCGTTTAAGGAGGCGACAAACAAAATATTACGGTGTCCTTGGTCTGCTGATGTGGAGCAAATCCTGACTTTAAAGCCTGACTCAAGCAGTGTATTGCGGAGAATGGCAGTACCCATTCCGTTTTCTCCGCGTGTGTACCCGTGCCAGTTAATAACGACCAAGGCATTCGTCAAAAGATTTTGTTTCAAGCGCTGTAAACTTTGTGAGGTTATTACATGAGATGGTTGTTCTTCCGCTTTAAAGACATCTACCAAAACCAAGGCGTATTTTTTATCGCAGTGGTTTAAGAAATAACGGGCGTCTTCGTAATAACAACTTACATTTTTATCGAGGTAGAAATAAGTCTTTGCCGCTTCAATGATGCGTTCATCCAACTCTACACCATCCGTGTGGTATCCTTTTTTTTGAAAGAGATTAGCGGCCAGTCCACCGCCCAATCCTAGTACAAGGGCCTCGTCTCCTTTCTTTGCCAAAGGTACAAGTGTATCCAATAATTTAATGTAGGCTGAAAGCGAGCTTTTACTTTTAAGGTCCATTTCAGTTTGTACAATATCATTTACCGTTAAAATCCGCGAAACTTCCTTAGAGTTACTTACCAGATCCTTCACTTCTAAATGTCCCAGCATACTGTCGGACGATAACAGGCAATCCGTTTTATTAAAAGCAAACTGTAAATTGAGATAAGAAATGGAGGCGAGTAAAAACAGGGGACCTGCTTTAAAAAAGCGAAACACAATAAGGGTACTCAGCAATAAAATACCGCCAAAAGCGAACAAACAAGCGTTTAACCCTATGAGGGGAATGAGGTAAAAACCACACAAAAATGTAGCTATAATTCCTCCGACTGTAGAAACCGCGTAGACAGTGCCACTAACTCTCCCTGAAGAATTTTTTTCGTCGGTTTGAACAAAAATAAATAAAGGGGAAGAAGCTCCTAAAAAAAAGACAGGTAAAAACAATAAGACACCTGTACTCAAAACAACACCAGGTAAAAAAGGTAGGTAGGAAATTCTGGGGATCAGATAATAACTCACCAATGGCATGAGCAACACACATAAAGACGCGGCAGTTAAGATTCGGGTGAGAGTTTTATTTTTGTCCGGTGTTTTTTCCGTGATCCATCCGCCGTAAAAATAGCCCAAAGCAAGTGCTGCGAGGGTAATTCCCATCACAGAGGCCCACACATATAAACTGCTGCCAAACACCGGTGCCAGTAATTTAGCGCCACACAATTCCGCCGCCATTACTGCCGCACCTTCCAGAAAACTCAGTAGCAGCAATTGTTTTTTCATGGTTTACTTTTTTGAATGATACTCTATCAAGCCTTCTATTGG
>CAZMHW010000135.1:0-8271 GCA_964566105.1 uncultured Akkermansia sp. | reverse complement strand
GTCCCACCCTTTGAAAACATGTACTATGCTCTTTGCAAATCATACTGCGAAAGAGTCGGGCGACGGTATAAAAATGGCATTTTACTTGGTTTATTTTATTTCCGGAGGGTTCATGCTTTTTTATAGACCCGCTTACCTGATTGCTTTTATTCCACTGGTTACAAAAAAAATGTTTAATGACGATGTTATGAGATGGAGTCATGAACTTTACCACGGTGTAGAGGTAGCGAGTCTCATGCCTGTAGTTGTGTTTTCCATATTAGCGGAGATTAAACGTGGCTGGATCAAAAAGACACTTGTTTTCCTTATCCTTACATTAACGGTAGGTGTTACAATTTATGGCATTAGACAATCAAACAAAACGTATTTTGGTTTTAGTAAATTTAATATCCTTTCTCCAGGATTTTATGAACCGGACTACGATATCAAGAGTATTCAAAAAGCAATGCAAACGATCCCTGATTCTTCGGCAGTTTCCGCTTCGGGTAGATTAATTCCTCATATGGCCTTCAGACAAAAAATATATTATTTCCCGAGGATAGATGACGCTGAGTATGTTTGCATTTCAAAAACCGGTCACACCTATCCCCTCAGTGAGCAACAGTATGCCTTGGAGGTGGAAAAAATCATGAAAAACCCGGAATGGTCTGTGGTAGCTGACAAGAATGGTTTTTTGATGCTACACAAGACACCTCAAAATAGATTTATAGGAAACGAAAAATGAACCCCGGTTAAAAAGACACACCCCGTCATTATTCAAAAGAATCTTATGAAACTAGGAATAAAAGGTTATTTTTGAATTTGTAAAACGAGGTCTTTCTTCATGACAAAAGCGGCAAATTTTTTCAGTTCGGTCTTCAAAAACAATGTTTTGCTTTTGCTTTTTATTGTTGCTCTTTTTTTTCTTAATTTTTACAGCAAAACCCTGTTTTATCGACCTGGGTCCATTCATCAATGGCGACAGACGGATTGCCTTTCTATAGCCAAAAACTATTATGAAGAAGGCATGCATTTCTTTCAGCCCAAGATCCATTATCAGGGGCCAAAACAAGGTCATGCGGTGAGTGAATTCCCAATTCTTAACTATACGGTAGCCTGCCTCTGGAAAGTTTTCGGTGAGCATGAGTTTATCTACAGGCTGTTAGAATATTTACTGTTTATAACAGCCTTATTTGTCTTGTATAATACGCTGATTCATTTTTATAAGTCAAGTCTTCTGGCTTTTTTTGCGGTTGGCTTTTTTCTCACCTCGCCGCTCCTGGCATACTACAGTCTGAATTTCATAGCGGATGTACCTGCGCTTTCCATTGGGATCATTTGTTTTTGTCTGTTTTACAGGTTTTACCATACCGGGAAGATGAAATTGTTTTATCTGGCACTTATTTTTGGAACACTGGCCGTTCTTATGAAGGCAAGTGCCATGGTTGGACTGGGCCTACTAATGTTTTTTACTGCGATAGATATATTTGGATTGAACAAGATGTTTGGCACAAAAAAACTATTTGATAAGAAGGTTTTTCCGCTTGTGTTAATCCTTGTTTCGGTCGGCGTCATTTTTTCATGGTACAAATACGCGCTTTTTTATAACGAAAACAATAGCAATAATATCTTCTTGCTTACGTTTCTACCAATATGGGAAATGGAAGAAAGTGAACTGATCTATAATTTAAAAATGCTCTTCAACAACCTTTTTCCTGTTTTCCTTAACAAACCCATGTTGTTTCTGTTTATGGTACTTGTTTTTTATGTGAGTGCAAAATTCAAACAACTGGATGGATTTTTAAAAAGCTCTTTTATATTATCCGGAGTTTTCTTTGTCTTTTACATTTTGTTCTTTTTTCAGGTATTTAGTGTGCACGATTATTACCTGAACAACTTGATGATATTCCCTGTAATTACATTTTTCTGTTTTATTCACATTATCATGCAGACGGATTTTATTAGACAGAATCTCGGTTTTGTGAGACTATTCGTCATCATGGTGCTATTGTTTAATTCTTTTCATGCCGCAGCTATTTATCGTCTGCGCACCATCGAGGATGACAAAATGACCCATTGGTTTCCTTTTGTTTCAGAAGACGAAACAAATCTTGCCAAATATCTTTTTTGGGATTATGGCAATTCAATAAAACGTATTGAAAACATAAAACCTGACCTACGCGCCCATGGCATAAAACGCGAAGATTTTACCTTAAGCATTCCTGATCAGAGTTTTGATATTTCTCTTTATTTTATGGATCAGAAAGGCTTTACCATCTCACGAGATCATTTAATGCACGATTCCACGGTAGCAGACCGTTTCCTGAGTAAGAAAATTAAATATGTAGTTTTGAGCGATACAACACTTAAAACCCAACCCGCTTTTCGGAGAATCTCCGGACACCTGCAGCCCTTTTTTGTAAAGGAAAATGTAAAAGTCTATCGTATAAAGTAAAACCAATATGCTGTTCAACTCCTTACATTTCCTGTTTTTTTTACCGGTGGTTGTGGGATTGTACTACATTTTACCACACAAATTCAGATGGATGTTGATTTTTGTGGCGAGTTGTTATTTTTATATGGCCTTTGTGCCAAAATACATTCTTATCTTATTCCTGATCATTGTTATAGATTTTTTTTCGGGACTGGCAATCGAAAAATCGGTAGGGAGGAAAAAAATGTATTGGTTAATTGCGAGTTTACTTTCAAACCTCTTACTTCTCTGTTTTTTCAAGTATTTTAATTTTCTAAACGCCAATTTACAAACTGTTTTTTCGCTTTTTGGAAAAGAATTTCATCCGGTTAATCTGGATATTATTTTGCCCATCGGACTCTCATTTCATACATTTCAGTCGATGAGTTATACCATCGAAGTCTACAGGGGCAAACAAAAAGCAGAACAACATTTGGGGTATTTTGCAAACTATGTATTGTTTTTTCCCCAAATGGTGGCAGGTCCTATAGAGCGTTACGACAGCCTGGGGAATGAGTTGCAACGTGAGATAAAACCAGAGTATCCATATTTTTCAGACGGATTTAAACTGATTTTATTTGGTTTGTTTGTTAAAATGGCCATTGCCGATAACATAGCGCCTTTTGTGAACGAAGTCTACGCTGATCCTTTAAAGCATAATTCACTGGAAGTGTTGCAGTCCGTTTTCCTTTTCTCTTTCCAGATCTATTCCGATTTTTTTGGATACTCTACCATTGCGCTCGGTTGTGCGCGACTCCTTGGAATTACAATTATGGACAATTTTAAAACGCCCTACCTTTCTCGAAGCATTTCCGAGTTCTGGTCGCGCTGGCATATTTCTTTAAGCAGCTGGTTCAGGGACTATCTTTATATTCCTCTTGGAGGAAACAGGGTAAAAATTCCAAGATGGAGCTTAAATATCATGATTGTATTTATGGTAAGTGGTTTGTGGCATGGCGCAAGCTGGACCTTTGTAGTTTGGGGCGCTTTGCACGGATTAATGTTGTTGTTGGAACGTTATTTTTCGCTTCTCTTCAAATTTGAAATCAAAAAGGGCTGGTCTGTATTAAATGCGGCTCTCACCCTCAAAACGTTTATTGTCACCTCATTTATCTGGATTTTTTTCAGGGCAGAAAACTTTCAAAAGGCTAAAGATGTTCTAAAGGCAATCGTCCGAAATTTGGATCTCGCACCTTCAGGATCCGGTATAATGGTCCCCTTAATTTTTGTACTGTTGTTAATAGTACTGGACATTATATTGTATAATTCGCGGTTTGATAAAAAACTGAGTAGCCTTAAAGGTGCTTACCGTTGGGCCGTTTATACTACCTTGTTATTTTGTCTGCTCGCCTTATCCGGCACTCAAAAATTCGCATTTATTTATTTTCAATTTTAATGATTAAAACTATATGCATAAAAGTATTTCTGCTGACTTTAATCCTAACCGGACTGAATTTCATTTACACGAAACTGTTTTTTGAGAAGGATCTTTCTGAAAAATGTATCGAAGCCGTTGAGATTCGAAAAACGCAGGAGACTACCGACATTTATTATTTTGGTGAATCCTCTAATGTCACGTTTCAACCTGGGGATTCTATTGAAAATAGTATCTCAGAAATAACCAATTTCTTTTTTCCGAAACTCAAAATCACCAATATAAATAAATATGCCACCCATGGTGGAATATACAGACAATGGATTAAGGAATTAGATCTTAGTAAGAAGAAACCAAAGGCCATGGTAATTACCCTTAATTTACGGTCTTTTGGGTCGGCTTGGATTCACTCTAAACTGGAAACGCAATTGCAGGAATCCATGGTTTTAACACGACCTTATCCCAACCTCTTTAACCGTTTTTGCCTTTCGCTTCAGGCATTTGATAATAAAACGGAACAGCAGCGGGAAAAGGAGATGTTAGAGGACTGGAAAACAACGGAGTTAGTATTCAACAAACCCTTTAAATACAAAACGGTAAGCGCCTGGGATTATGGAACAGCTCAGGGAGGTTTTTTGAAGGCCGATGGGACCTGGGATACAGAAAAAATAGTTCTGGCCTGTCATTATATTAAGGGTTATGCATTCAATGTCAAAGAAGAAAATCCAAGAATAAAAGACTTCGATGAAATCGCCGGTTGGTGCCATAAAAACGGAGTAAATTTATACCTGAATTTAATGGCTGAAAATATTGAGTATGCAGATAGTCTGGTTGGAAAGGAATTAGTATTTTTAATGACGCAAAACAGAGATTTTTTAGTGAAACGCTATTCGAAAAACAACTGTAAAGTGGTAGATAATCTGGAGCTGGTGAAAGGAAAACAATTCATAGATCAGAACTGGACAACAGAGCACTACAATTACAAAGGCAGGATGGCAATAGCAAAAAACCTGGCACTCGCATTAAAAGAACAGTATAGTAAAGAATTTAAGGCAGCTTATTAATTATGTTAGATAAAAACGGAATAGCAAAGCGCATAGCGCAGGAAGTGAAAGACGGTACATTTGTGAACTTGGGAATTGGAATCCCTACTTTGGTAGCAAATTATATCCCTGAAGGTTTTAACGTGGTCCTTCAGTCGGAAAACGGAATTTTAGGAATGGGACCGTTTCCGGAAGAAGGCAAAGAAGATGCCGATCTTATCAATGCGGGCAAACAGACTATCACCTTGTTAAAGGGATCCAGTATTTTTGACAGCGCTATGAGTTTTGGAATGATCAGGGCGCAGAAAGTAGATCTTACCATCCTGGGCGCTATGGAAGTGAGTGAAAACGGAGATATCGCCAACTGGAAAATTCCGGGAAAAATGGTAAAAGGGATGGGTGGAGCCATGGATCTGGTGGCAAGTGCAAAAAATATTATAGTGGCTATGCAACAAGTCAACAAGGCCGGCCAGTCAAAATTACTACCTAAATGTGAATTGCCTTTAACCGGCGTGGCCTGTGTAAAGAGAATTGTTACAGAACTGGGGGTTTATGAAATAGCTCCTCAGGGTGGATTTAAATTGTTAGAACGTGCCCCTGGTATCAGCATTGAGCAGATCAAAAACGCAACTGCCGGTAAGTTGATTATCGAAGGAGACGTCAAAGAAATGGTGATTTAATGGCGGAACAATAATCCGCACGCCATAAACAACTGCCAATCTTCTAAATACATGCCATTCACCGTCGATATAGTTTTACCCTGTTTTAACCCTAACGATACATGGCACAGGGAACTTTTAATGTTCTATGAGACGGGAAAGAAATACTATCTTCTTAATTTTATTGTCGTTAATGATGGATCCACGAATACAAAGGTTTCAAATCAAATCGAAGCTTTAAAGTCAAAGGAAGTTCCAGTCACCTACATCGAGTATCCGGTAAACAAAGGTAAGGGCTATGCTCTCCGTCAGGGAGTAGCAAAGTCTTCGGCTGAGTTTGTGGTCTGTACCGACATTGATTTCCCTTTCACCACGCAGAGCATGCTTGATCTTATGGAAGCATTGTGTGAAAAGACTTATGATGTTGTTGCCGGTTACAGAAACGAGGTTTATTATCAGAATAAAATGTCAGGCTTTCGTAAATTGCTTTCAAAAGCGTTTCGTTTTTTTATTAAACGCGTTTTACGAATGACGATAAGTGATACACAATGTGGCTTGAAGGGCTTTAACGCTGTGGGTAAAAAAAAGTTTTTGCAGACCAGTATCAACCGCTATTTGTTCGATTTTGAATTTATTTATACCTGTAGCCATGATTCTTCCTTAAAAATCAAGCCTGTGCGTGTTGAATTAAAAGACAACGTAGTCTTCAGTAAAATGAAATTAAAAGTACTCCTTCAAGAGTCATTCAATCTTTTTTACGTACTAGTAAAAAAATAGTTAGTCTGGAAAATTGTTGAATACAGTATCCTTGTTCGCCTGAATTTCCAGTGTGGTTTTATTTTCCGGCCTGATCAAAAAATCAGAAATTTTATAATTCACATCAAAAAACCCCTTGAGCATAAATTCATATTTATTCTCATGCAGAAGTTCAATAGGATACTCAAATACTCCAAAACCATCATAAAAGCCACTGAGATAACGTATCGGGATATTGTACTGCCATTCAGAATCTTTGCCATGTGTCCTTACAATAATTAAGTTACTGGCAATCGAACGAAAAACTTTATCCTTATAATAGTAATGCATGCTCACAATGTACCGTCCGCTTTTGAGTTGATTGGAATCCAGTGTAAAGATGGTTTCATAATCAGTGATGTTTGCTGTAATAAACGGTTTTTTGTTTTCAAAAGGGATAAAAACCACATTATTCGAATCTATGGGTTGAATCTTACCGTGGTTAATCAGAAAGGACTGCGAGTCGATTTTCTTTTTCAATAAATCTGCGGGAGAAATGTATCCGAATTTTAAACTATCGTTGCCTCCAAAAAAATCCACGGCCTTTAGCAAACGCGTTTCATCAGGCAGCAAGGCATCGTTTGTTTTAATTACAAAAAAATCGTTACCCGATATTTTTTTTGCGATCGACCTCTCTTTTTTGTAGGAGTTCAGTATTTGAAGCAGATCTTCCGTTTCTGAAATGGAGGTTCGGGACAACATCACACTTAAAATAGGCGTTCTGGAATGAAAGGAATAGATCATGGCAGGGAGCATTGAATTGCTGGACCCAAGGCGATCGTACATTTCACTGCCTCCGTGAAACACAGGCAGGGGAATAAGCGCCTGTGGTGTTTTCTTCTCAATGCTGGCAAGCACCGTTTTTTCTTCGCTGTTTAATTGATCCGCATTAAACACGTTGCGGTATTTCCAAAAAGAGTCTGCATCGAGCTTAAAAAAATAATGAGCTTCTGCCAGGTTTAAAACAAAAAAGCCAATGGAAATCACAAATACAGTGCGCGAGAATAATTTAGGGTTTACCCGTGCTTTGAGTGTATGGTAGATAGTCGCAAATACAAATAGTGGTAGTGTGTAATAAAAGACCCAGGCAAAGCGGCATACAGCTCTGAATTGATTCAGGGAAGCGCTTTGGATGTGAAAAAAATTTAAGACGCCAAGGTGCCAGCCGAAAGACATAAAAAGTATAAAAAGAGAGGCGAGGAAGATTACCAACAGGTCTCTCCTGACTTTTATTTTGCGGAAAAGGAAGGGCAACGAAATCAATAACACCAAAGACATCAAAATGCTAAAAAAACCGAGATAACTGTGACCTTCAAAATGCTGGGTTCTGTTCGAAAAGAACAATTCCATAATGGGTTTAAAAGGGCCAAATACCGGAGACAAAATACTGTCAATGTTTTCCAGCATCATTTCAACGCCGTAAGGTTCGGTAGTTCTATTTACATGCGTGTCGGTAAGGAACATGAAAAATTTAAAAATCAAAATTGGTAGAATGCCTGTTCCAAGTATGAAAAGAATCTCTCTTAAAAAAATACGTCTCTCGAATTTGAGTACATAAAAAACACTAAGTGTAAGCAGATTGAGCAAAGCACAACAAAAACCCAGGTAAGGGTGAAGAAAGAACAAAAGGGTGGTGAACGTAAACAAAATTGAAAAATGCCAAATGGTTTTTTCTTTCAAAAAATTCAATAAAAAAAGTATGGCCATTGGAAACACACAGCCATAAGCAAGCGCAAAGTGCCCCGCGTTTATTTTCAAAAACTGGGGGGCAAGCAGGGCAATGGCCATGGACACAAAAAACGAAGAGTATTTATCCACATCCAGTCTCCCGAGTATTTTGTTAAGTATAAGCGGGCTGATGATAAAGGACAAAAACATAAGTCCATGCATAATTCCAATTAAGTGACCATGCAGGAAAGGGAATGGACGTAAAACAAAGGTCAGGAT
>CAZMHW010000134.1:3489-8277 GCA_964566105.1 uncultured Akkermansia sp. | reverse complement strand
TTAATAAATCCACTTCTCCAAACTTTCTTTTAAGTTCTTTTTAGTAAACAGTTATATAGTAAGGAAGATCTTTTCCTGGAAAATATGACGCGAAGAAACAAATGGAGTTCATTTTTCAGGATCTAATAAGTCTTTTCATAAATCGCAGAGGTGCCAGTAACCATCGCCCAATTTTATAGTCCGGAGAATTTTTAAGTGCATTCAGTTCATTCGATAAAAGTGAATTGTCAAAAATAAGTTCGGGCATGTTGAAGTAGGACTCGTAAAGGTCTTTATGATTTTGGGCGATCTTCTTGCGCAAATACACCTGCTTTTGCCTGTCCAACACGCTATTCCTGGAATTAGCCTTAATCCGGTAGAAAAAAAGAACTTCCGGTATTCTATACACTTCGCCTCCGGTTTTAAGCATCCTGATCCAGAAATCCCAGTCTTCAAAACCCTCTTTCATTTCTTCATTATAACCTCCTGCTGACACAAAATCCTGTTTACGGAAAAGAGCGGTTGAAAAAATTGAATTTTCGATAAGTAAAGCGCGGAGAGAAAATACGGGTAATGACCATTTTCCTGAAGACGCGCCAAACAATTCTGCTTCACAATAAACCACTTTTATTTTCGTGTTTTCAGATAATACATGCACAGCTTTGCCAATATAATCCGGAGCTATCTTATCGTCCGCATCAAGCGGTAATATAAAACCGCCTTTACTGAGCTGCACGGCCATATTCCTGGCAAAAGAAACTCCTTTTTGTTGCGTAAAATGGTACTGAATCCGCTTATCTTTCAGAACAAAAGCCTTAACCACTTCAGCGGTATTATCAGTGGATCCGTTATCAACAACAATACACTCCCAGTTGCTGTAAGTTTGTTTTAATACACTTTCCAAACATTCGCTCATGTAACCGGCATAATTGTAAGCTGGTATAATGATTGAGACCAGTTCATTTTTATGTGTGTGTGTCTGCATGTAAACCGAGGTGACGAGGATCAAATGTATTAAATATTCGTGAACCGCACGAAACCGCGGGTAGTGTTAAATTTTTATCCAGGTGTCAGGAATTAAATCCTGTGTATTTAAAGTCTTATTGGCAAACCAGTGTTTCGGAGCTATTACCGTTTTATCCGGATTCTGGTTCAGCCAGGCACCCCACCAGCTAAAACTACTGTTTGCAATCACATTGTGTTTACACAAACTCATGAGGTAAAGATCCCAGGCACCACTTTCCTGTATCTTAAAATCAATAAAAACACAGCTGTGCGGAGTTTTAAAATTCATTTTAACCCATTCTATATCGTCAGAAAACACAAAAATAAGCGGTTGTGTTATCTTTTCAGTCAAATAAGAAAGGGCTTGATAATAATAATCGAGTTCCAAATTACCGTGAAACGCACTTGCATTTTTATTTGTAACATAATCCCCTCTCCTGATGTGAATACTTACTGAATCTGAATTTAAGATCTGCTCTGAGACCACACTTACCTTTACCGGCATCTCCGCTTTTAATACCACTTCTTTCAACAATGCGGGTCTAATGGCCTTAAAATACCTTTCACTCTGCCAGAATCCGTCTAAATAGGTATTTTGCGGGAACAAATCAAAATCCTTGTTAAATTCAAAACCCTTTTCTTTTGCGTAATAAAAATTAGAAGAATGAAAGGGAAAATAGGTGTTGGCTATTTTTTTTAAAAGAGTCTGCTTAGTAAACAACTGTATCTCCGCTGCGGTAGCTTCGCTGAACTCAGTTTGAAAATAATGTAATTCGAGTTCCCTTTTTGTATGCGCATTTTCATGCGGTGAATTTAAAAAAGAGGTATCTACTTTTAACCCGGTGTTGTGTTTTACGGCCAACATCTTCCCCGCCGCATATTGAAACAGCTGATTCCCGAGTCCACCCATTAATTTAACTACAATCACAACTTCAATTTTTACTCATTGGTTGAAAACAGTTTTTGATACTGCTCAAAAAAATAACTTTTACTAAAATGGCTCAACGCATAGGTATGGGCATTTAAAGACAAACGACTCCACTCCTCTCTGTTAACAGAAAGATACCTGATTTTTTCTTCAAATTCACGGATTATTTCTTCTTCGTTCACCGAAGTAATCAACAGGCCGTTTTCATTGTTTTTAATATGCTCAGGAATTCCACCCACAGGGGTAGAAAATGGCACCACGGAGTACATCATGGCCTCCATAATAACCATAGGAAACCCTTCTCGGGTAGAGGCTATGATAAGCAAGTGAAATTGTTTGTAGAGATCCTGTAGTTGCTGATCGTTGGTGATTTCATTGTGAAAAATACAATAAGGCTGCAGATCCACAGGAATTGCCCCTTTAACATCCCCCACAAAGTGAAACTCATAACGGTTCCTTTCCTTGCTGAATTTTTGAGCCAGGCGGGCTATCAGATCTACCCGATTTTCTTCCCCGCCGAGCCCAACGTACGCTACCTTAAATACGTCAGGTGACTTTGTGCTCAAAGAAGAATAAAGTTCTACATAATTTGGAATAAGGTGAACACGATCATTTAAACCCGGATCGAGTTTGTGTTTCCTGTAAAGTTCAGCGAGGTCTGTTTTTGTTTTATGATTAATAACCACCCGTGCATTGATCCGCGTTACATAGGGCAAACTCCATTTTTCAGGGCCGTCCTCATACGCATGCACAAAAGCATGGAGCAGATCTACAAGTTTTACCTCGTCATTCAGATGGGGAATAAGGTCGTAGAAAAAAGCCGAATTACACCCAAAAACAACAGAGCTCCTGAGACGGGCGATCTTTTTAAAAAGCCAGCGTCTGGTAATTCCGATTTTTACCAGTTCGTCAATTTCAAGAACCTGCGAAAAATTTAAAAAATTCTTCCTGAAGGCCTGGTTAGCTGAACGCGAGGTAATAAAGGTGATTGCATTTTTTTTTCCTGCTGCTTCCAGAATAGAAGCGTGCACTCTCTCGGCTCCACCAGTATGAAAGAAAGGGAAGAAAAAGAGCGCTTCTACGGGCGTAGAAGCCTGATTCAACTGTTTAGCAGCAGTTCTCCATTGTTGAATGAGGCGCAGCTTATCCAGGTTTTTAAACCTGGTAGCAAAGGCATAAAAGCGGGGTGACACCCCCTTCACAGCAAAACGCAGGACATCCTTCAAAAAAGAACTCAAAACGTGCTTGTCGGTATTTTTTAAGCCTCCATTAAAAAATTTGTAACGGAGGTAATTGTATTTAAAAACCAGTACCTTTTTTTTTACCCCAAGCGTATTGGTGCTATTCGTAATACTTTTTGGATGTTGGCGGTATCTTAGCAGTACCTCGGGCAGTTTAGCGATACGGTAGTTTTGGGACAGCAGATTAAGCCATAATCCCCAGTCTTCGTTGTATTCGAACCTGGTATTGTAAGCGATCTTTTTTACAATTTCGCTGCGCATCATTATCGTTGGCTGCCCAACGCAGTTAATATGAGGCAGTGTTTCTTTTATTTGTGCTTCTGTCACACAAAAATAATCTTCAGGCCAAACACCTGTTTCTTCATTATCCGAACTTACCAAAACGAGTCTGGAGGCCAGAATGGCAATTTCAGGATGCTGTTCGAGGTAAACAAATTGTTTTTCAAGGCGTGTAAGAGCACTGATATCGTCTGAATCCATATTGGCGATGTATTTGCCCCTGGCCTGTTTCAGACCTTTGTTTCTGGACCGGATGATTCCTTCGTTCGCAGGATTGTCTATCAAAACAATCCTCGGATCCTGATAACTCCGGATAATCTTCAACGAATCATCGGTAGATCCGTCGTTAATGATGATAAATTCAAAATCTGTGAACGTTTGACCAAGGATACTGTCGATAGCCTCCTTTAAGTACAAAGCCGAATTGTAAACTGGCATTAAAACCGAAATCTGAGTATTTACTGAATTGCTCAAGGTTTTAGCAGCTGTGTTGATTACAATCTGAAAAAAGACTTCACTTTTGTTAACAAAGCTTTTCTTTTTTCAGCTCGTGTAAATGCTTCTATTTTTTTCGAATCAAAATAATTCAAATTCGCGTACAACTGATCTCCTGCCACATTATTTACGGTATCCAGAATATTAACAAAGTTGTTTTTTTTCATAAACGCTTCCACGTCATTTTTTAAAGGTTGATTTTTATATAGTTCAACCGCTTCAACTTCCATCCAGATCAATTTCACATGATGTAAAAAATCGCCTGCGCCCTCCAGTACCATTAGTTCAGCTCCCTGAACGTCTATGTGAGCAAAGTCGATCGCCCCTATCTGTTTATCCGCAGCGTATTTATCCAGGCGCATGGTCTCCACCACTGTTTTTTTATTAAACTGCAACCAGGATGTGTGTTTTTTCATCTCTTCTGAAGGAGGGAGTAATGAGCTGGATTTATTACCGAAGTCCCATTCTTCACTGTTTTTAAGATCCCCCGGTTCTCCTTCCGAAAGAAAGAATTCTGCTGATCCATTTTCATTACTTAAAGCAATGTTTTCAAGAACAATGTTTTTACGCTGGTATTTTTTTATAGACTCTTTGCCGATGGTTAAATTGTCTATTCTTGGTTCAAAAGCATACACGGTAGAATTCGGAAACAAAAGAGAATAACGGATAGAATCTTCCGCTTCACAAGCACCAATGTCAAAAACTGTTTTCACGTTGTTCTTTTCAAGAAGAAAAAGTAACTCGCTCTCTATTTCAATAGGACTGTTTATGTACTTCTCTCTGTTAAACATTATAAACTACGTTTTAGATTACTTAATGATTTTATAAGGGAATTGGTTCAGTAAAATACCACTACTGGTA
>CAZMHW010000134.1:0-3479 GCA_964566105.1 uncultured Akkermansia sp. | reverse complement strand
TATTTACCAGACGATCTGCTTCAGCAATATTGAGAATATCAGAAATATTAAAGTAAACCAGATTGGTATTAAAATCAATGGATTCGTTTCCCCTGGAAAGCCCGATGGCCAATTTATACGACCCTGGAGCCAATTGTATCTTATCAAATGTAAACACTACCTTATTTAATCCTTTTTTAAAATTTTCAGGTTTAGACCAGGTAGTAATTATGGGTAATTCGGTGGCCGATAACAGACCAAAACCAATCACTGTGGCATCCAATGCTATGGTGGATTCAAACTCTACATGAATATCAATGGCATCGCCCACAGGAAAATCGGAGCAAAGATTTCCCTGCTGATCTCTGATCTCAACTTTGGTAAAAAAAGCTTTTGTTTTTTGATAATTCGGTTGCTCTTCGAAGGTGAACACAGAACCCGAAATAGTATTGCCAACCTCGAGGTATTGCTTTATAACTCCCGAAATATCTCCGTAACACATAGCCTGGCCCTTTTGCAAAAAGAGCCCTTTGTTACATAAATTCTGAACCGCTCCCATGTTGTGACTCACAAACAAAATGGTTCTTCCTTCCTTACTGCTCACATCTTCCATTTTACCAAGGCATTTCCTTTGGAATTGCGCATCCCCCACTGCAAGGACTTCATCCACAATCAAAATATCAGGTTCCAGATTGGCCGCCACCGCAAATGCCAGGCGCACATACATACCGCTGCTGTAACGTTTTACCGGCGTATCAATAAATTTCTCAACCTCAGAAAAGTCAACAATTTCATCAAACTTCCGGTCAATTTCAGCTTTGCTCATGCCAAGGATAGATCCGTTCAGGTAAATATTCTCACGGCCACTCAGGTCGCCATGAAATCCGGTACCCACTTCCAGTAAAGATGCCATGCGGCCGGTATATTCAATTCTTCCGGCGGTAGGAGGTGTGATGCGCGATAACAGTTTGAGTAGGGTCGATTTTCCCGCACCATTTCTTCCAATAACACCTACCCTGTCTCCTTTTTCTATTTCAAATGATACGTCTTTCAGTGCCCAAAAATCTTCGGTTTGTTTCTTTCTTGCCAAACTCCCTGCGTTACGTAACGCATTCACAAAACTTCCATACAAAGTGTCACTTTTTGGTGCAAAGTTTTTATTGATCAAGTATTTTTTACTTAAGCCATCAACCTTTATCGCCGTGTTTTTACCCATTAAATAAAATCAACAAAGTCCCTTTCGAACTTATAAAAATATTTTACACCAATAAACAGAAACAGTGCTGAACTGGCCAGTGAAAGACTAAAATACACGTAATTGTAAGTGATAGGATTCCCAAACAAACAATACTTAAATCCATCAATAGCCGACACCATAGGATTTAAATAAAACAGCCAATGTGCCCATTCAGGCAGGCGCTCCAGATAATACTGCGTTGAGAAAATAACCGGGGTAGCATACATTCCAAACTGGATCATTACCGGCACTATAAATTTGATGTCCCTGTATTTTACATTTATGGTCGCAAAATACAATCCCAGTCCCAACCCGTTTATCACCGTTAAAAGCGCGAAAAAAGGTGCCAGAACTATCTGCCAATGAACGCCTTGTCCCGAAATGATAAAAAGCGGAATAAGAATAACCAGAGAAATGGCAAAATCGACAAGACAGACCAACGTAGCGCTGATGGGTATTACTATTTTCGGGAAATACACTTTAGAAAAGAGGTTGGAATTGCCCACAATAGAATTACTCACATCGTTAAATACATTTGAGAAAAGTTGCCACAGAACCATGGCCGAAGCAACGTACAAGAAATTGGTAAGTGGACTCTGCGCACTGTTAATTTTGCCTGCAATGTAACCAAATACCAGAATATTGATAAGGGGTTTAACCAGTGCCCACATAATACCGGCAAAAGCCTGCTTGTAACGGATAAGAAAATCCCTTCTTGCCAGGTTATTGAGAAGACTCCGGTATCTTAAAATCTCTTTAAATGAAAAAAAAGAACTAAGATCAGGATCTATTATAATTTTATTATTGCTCAATGTTTTCTTAAAGATTAAAGACTGTAAATATACATTAATTTACGGACAAAAGCTTCTGAAAGTGTAGTGCACCCGCAGTTAGTAAAACACTCCTCGCGTGTATTTGACGGATTAGTTCAGAAAAACACGCGTGCAAATTCAATCCATAACGCTTTATTAAAAGGGACACAAAACATTAGATAGGTTTTCCTAAAAAAACAAAACGCAAAAAGAAATACTGAATGACTTTAGACGAGGAAAAAACATATTCCCCTATCTATAACTCAAACCTCCTCACTTTCGCTTTTTTTCGGAGTGTTCGAAAGACAGGCATAGCCAAAAAAAACATTAAATAAAGAGAAGAAGACCACTCCTTTATTTGTGTCAAGAATATTCTCAGTATAAAAGCCAATTAGAAGCAACAATAAAAACGAGGTGTACAGAAAATCCCGACTGTTTCTTGCGATACTGAGGTAATAAAAAAAGGCAGTTAAAAATAACAGCAATCCAAGTGTTCCATTTTTTATCCAGATAGAAAGGTATTGATTGTGTGCGTTAAGGTTTTCAAGATAAGAAATATAGAGTCCCCGCTTCATATACTCCGTCTTCAACATATCTATTTCGTCGCCGGTGCCATAACCAAAGACCGGCGAATTTCTGACCAATTCCCAGCCACCCTTCCATCTCTCTATTCTGGGTTCAGCACTGTAATAATTAATATAAGAGCCTGTTTGAAGCGGTTTAATATCGGACAACAACTCCACCGAAAACCTCTCCTTTAAATAGGTAACATTTTTGATGATAAAAAACGACACTATCAAACAGGTCAATGCCAGAATAAGGTAGCGTGGTTTGTTCTTAATGTTAAAGAGAGGGAAAACAAAAATCAGTACAAAAAAGGTAGCAATGATTGAATTTCTTGCTGCCAGAAAAAACAGACCGGAAAAAAGAAATGCCAGAGTAAAAAACCAGGCAATCTTTAATTTTATACTGCGATTTCGATTGAAGCGTTGCACCACAAAAAAAATAGACAGAGAAACGTACATAGACAAATAACCTGCATGAATTCCAAGTGGTTTTGAAAATTGATGATTAAAAAAAGCGCCGGAAAGTGCCGTATCCAAAACAGGTAATCTTAGTTTAAAGACTATGTTTTGGATCATGTCTACAAACAGATAGCACAGCGCTACCAGACAAGAAACAAGCAGAGTTAATAAAACCTGACTTACCTTTTTTGCGTCAATTTTCACTGCAAGAGGAAGCAGTAAAGGAAACAATAGAATATCCAGTTGTCTTTCCAGAAGGGAACCTGCCGATTGTTTGTGAAGCGAAAGGAAATAACCAAATACCCCCAATATGTATACGAGTTGGAATATCCAAAGTTGCTTTGGAACCCGTTTGATACTTTCTTTATTTATTCCCACTAAGGTGGTCAAAAACAGAGTGATTGTAATGACGGACGAATAAAAAAT
>CAZMHW010000133.1:0-8294 GCA_964566105.1 uncultured Akkermansia sp. | reverse complement strand
GTATATCTACCGCATCAAATACAAAGACCTGGAAGGTAACGCTTACGACAAAATGGGTCACCTCTCTTTAGTAAAATAAAATACTCTTACCTGAATAAAATTAAAGCCGCTCTTTTTGGAGCGGCTTTTTTTGTGGATTTGGAATTGTTCCGTTCAATACTATTTATTAGTCCTACACTTTATCAACAAGCTGATCACTTTTCTCGAAAAGATATTCCATAAAATAAATACACGGATTGTATCCTTGCAGATTAGGCGCCTGTTCAAGCAGTTGAGTGTTGCGGACACCCTAATCTTTTACTGGTTTACAGTCAGGTCAAACAGTTGTAAAGAAATCAAAACAGAAAGATTCAGCCCCTGAGAGATTAGGTATTAAAGCCGCCCTTTTGGAGCGGATTTAAGTGCATTCGGAATGATTGTATTCAATACTATTTGTTAGCTCTCTACTTCACCAACAACCTGATCACTTTTTTATCGGAAGGATATTTTACTTCCATAAAATAAATACCCTGGTTATAAGCTTGCAGATCGATTGGCTGTTCCAGTAGCTGGGTGTTACGGGTACCGTAATCCTTTACCAGTTTACCGGTCAGATCAAACAGTTGTAAAGAAATTTCAGTAGAAGAATTCAACTCCTGGTAGATAACGTACTGATTGTCTGATTTTGTTTTTAGTAAAAGACTACCCTTGTTTTTATCAAGGCTGCTCAGCGATAAGACTTCGCTCATCACCGTGATGGTTTTAGAAGCAGAATCCACACAACCGGAAGTACTGGTACAAATTAACTGCACGGTATAAATTCCAGGAGCTGTGTAATTGTAAAGTGGTGATGCCTGGGACGAAGTTCCCTGACCCTGACCGAAATTCCAGAAATACGTATCGGAGTTTACAGACGTATTTATAAACTGCACTGAACTTGTTTGATTCAGGTCTAACGTATCAATGCTCGAAAACTGAGCTGTTACAGGTACCTGAGATTGAATTGCAAAACTACTTTGATTATTGTCGCAAGCGCCCACAGAATTCACTTCCAGATCGATGTTTCCAGAAGATAAATTATCCAGAGAGTCTGCTCCGTTCACAGCCAGCGAAGTTTTTACAGGCACGCCATTGGCACTCCAGTAATAATTCCACGGACCCGTGCTTTGACCAATCACTTTGATTTTACCTTGTGCAGGAAAACTACAGGTAGGTTGTGACAGTTGAGATGAAATGTTTAAAGGTTGAATGCTGATATGCAGGTCAAAACGGGCAACCGTGGTTGTATCCGAAAGATAAAACACGTAATTCTGACTTCTGAGATCCGTGGTGGTGGCGGTAAATTTATCGTAAAGGGTTATACAGGCTCCCATCGGAAAAGAAGAAATATTATCCGTACTAATGGTATAGGTTCCACTATAACCTGTTAATGTTTTAAGAGGCATGGTCCAGTTGCCACTCACCGGTGAAATTCCGTTGATCTGAAAAACCTCTGTGCCTTTTTCAAGGGCAATAGAAGCAGCCATTGGATCTTGTCCCCGCATTTTGTAAGAATCAAAACCGTTGTCAAACACATCACTGGCACCTTGTTGAAAATACAACACCGTTTCATCGTTGGAGGAACCGGTACCATTCAGATACAAACGTAACAGGGCATTCAAATTAGCAGAAGAACTGCTGGTGGATTTTAAAAAGGTAGGATTACCAGCTATTTTATTTGACTCCACCGCGTTTAGCGCGGTAGCTCCGGTAGAATGCACATAAAAACCTTGTCCCATTGGAATGGTATTGCCAATTCCACCGGCACCAACCGCAGGACTGCTTACCCCATTCACATAACTTGCAAATCCACCGGTTCCCGAATTAAGATCTGCATTGTACACATAAATAGCATCGTCAATATTTGCGGTAGCTCCCTTTAACAAACTCCAGCTGATAGGAGAAGGGTAAGGATTGGTGATCAGATTCCATCCATCGTCTGCAGCAGAACCAAAATTTGTATAATTCAAAGGAATGGTGTAATTGGATTTACGCAAGGTTCCTGTCACATCCAGGGTAATATCGGTAGTAGTTAATTGGCCATTGCCCATGTATACCCAGTATCCCTTTCCGGAAGTTATAGGATCGTTAATCGTACTCAATCCTACGTAGGAACTAGGCGCGTCATAAACACCAGAGACTTGCTCACTGTAAGAATACACGGATAGAAATCCACCGGCCGAACCATCAGGACAGGTAGGACAGCTTATCGCGATATCATCATCCCAATCGTTTAGCGTGAGGGCGGAAGAAATAGGTGTTCCAAGAAAAGCCCAACCTGTTGTTCCACCTGGCACAAAACGCTGTACCGTTACGTTACCGGTAATATCACCGGTACCGGTTATCTGTGCAACCCTGGCAGTAGCTGTAGAAGTGGATACCATGGTAAACACCTGACCATTGGTATTAAACGTTCCGTTACTCAGGGTAAGGGTCCCTAATAAATTTTCAGCGCCTGTGAGAGACGCTCCGGTAGTATTGCTTAAACTCAGATCAAAAAAGTCCGTGGTACTGGTTCCTCCGATGGTTTGAGCCACCGTTCCGTTCAGCATCACCAAACCGGCACGGGCATTAAATGTTCCGTTATTGGTAAAGTTACGTTTCAGGGTCAGTGAAAAATTAGACGCGCTCAGGTCTACGCTCGAACCACTGGCGATGGAAAAATTTCCATTGGCGGTTACGGGTGAAGCGAAGGTTTTTACACCCGCTCCACTGAAATTAATGTTATTGAATGTTTCTCCACCTGTTTTTGAAATACTTTGTGCAGAAGCGGAGTTAAAAGTGACTGTTCCCGTTCCCGGAACAAAGGTTCCGGCATTTGTCCAGTTACCCCCCACAGTTATCCCCAGATTATTTGCATTGATGGTACCACTGTTCACAGTTACATTTCCTGAAATTGTTGGTGAGTTGGTAGCTATTTTAGCTGTGACACTGGCACTGGCCACCACCAGATTGGCAATAGGGTAAGACGAATTAATGGAAATGGTTTGAGATGCAGGCGTTGTAGAAAAACCCAACTGCAGGGTACCTCCTGTAACAGCGCCACTTGTAGCACCTGTGTTAATAAATCCAAGATCCTGTGTACCGTTTCCTCCTTCTCTTCTCAACACAATAAGCCCTCCCGTCATGTTAAACTTTGAAGCTGCCACTGACATATGGAAAGGCGCGATACCCGTGTTGGTAGAGTTTACATTGGGAACCAACAAAACACCACCGCTGATACTAAAGGTACTGGCAGCGCCGGTGGTAGCATTGTATTTACCTGCAATGTCCAATGAACCTCCCGTTACATTCACCGTTCCACCGGTAGACACCAGATCTTCGTTGTTGGCATTTCCAACATCTACGCTTCCCGCCGAAACGCAAAACAAGCCCGAAAGATTGATGGCGGCACTGTTACTCACCACTGCATTCGGGGCGTTAATCCAATAGCCCGCAGTTACAGGGATGGTAGCGGCTACGGTGTAAGGAACCACAGTAGTGCTTGCAGCCGTTGAAAGTTTAAAAATTCCATTCGTAAGAGTTAAAAAGTTGGTGGTGGCGGTAAAAGAAGAACAGGTAATGTCTAACACATTCGAAAGCGAAGTACCCATGTTTACTACTATCTTATAAAAGAAAGTTACACTTCCGGAACCACTTACCGTTTGATTTCCGTTTTTCAAAAATCGAATATAAGCCCGGCTTGTTCCATCCACAGAAAGATTAAAAACGCCATTATTAGTAAGATTTCCACCCAGATTTACAGTGTGCGTGGTGTTGGAATTAGTAAGAATATCAAATGTAGCCGTGTTACTCACCAGGATATCGGTAGTCACTGTAAAGGTTCGTGCGGTATTACCCGAAAAATTCAAACGCCCCCCCGTGCCAGCACCAACGGTAAGGGAGTTGCAGGCTGCATTGGCATTAATGGCAATGGTATGTCCATTAGCAATGGTGACATTGTTGGTGGAACTGGGAACCCCATTCGGAGTCCATACCGTTGGATCGTTCCAATTACCACTGGTATTGGAAACTTTATTCTGAGAAAAAACCGAAAATTGTAAGAGGCAGGTTAAAAAAATAAAAAAGGGAAATTTATTCATGATTAAAGTTGTGCGTTTGTTTGTAGATTCCTTGTACTGCAAAGGAGACGGCAAAGTTACACAAAATAACAATTATTTATCAGAACTTACAGATGTAAGAAAAAAGTGATTCTTGTCATTTTTTGGCTTTATACCAGCAACCCCTGATCTACTTTTTGTCTAAAACCAATAAAAAAGCCTTAAACAAAACTCCGATTTGTTTTGTCAAGCCTCTTAATTCATTTTATATATTTGATTTTCAATTATTTAAACAGATTTTCAGGTTTGGATATGTGCTTTTCTTTTTCGATTTTTGTTAACAGAGCTTTTACCATTAATTAAACTTATTCTGAAATCATGATTGCAACGCCAATTCGCTTTATCGACAAGGACAAAGAAAAAACAAAGTTTTTTGCTACTGCTCGCCAACGTGTTGACGCCTATTTTAAAGAAAAAGGACTTTCCAAACATTACAACCGGCAAATGGTTATTAAAACCATTGTCTTTTTATCCTGCTACATCCTTCCCTTTGTAGCGCTTCTGGTGTTTAAACCTTCCCCTGTCCTTTCTATTCTTTTGTGGTCTCTCATGGGTTTTAGTCTTGCCGGAATCGGCATGAGTATTATGCACGATGCTAACCACGGAGCTTATTCCTCAAGTCACAAAGTAAATCGTTTATTGGGCCACACTATTAATTTACTCGGTGCCTCTGCCAGTAACTGGAAACTCCAGCACAATCTTTTGCACCACACCTATACAAACATAGTGACGCATGACCTGGATATTCAGGACAAGGCTATTCTGAGATTTTCCCCGCACACAGAGGTAAAATGGTATCACAAATTACAAGTAGTGTATGCTATCCTGTTTTACGGGATCACTACCCTTTACTGGTCGTTGCTAAAAGATTTTCTTCAGTTTTTTAAATACAAAAAAGACGGTCTTAATAAAAACCCGAAAAGACAAAACAACATTCTCCTTTTTAAAATGATCGCTGACAAACTGCTCTATCTTTTTGTGGTTCTGTTTGTACCTGTTTATTTTTTCGGAATTCCGGCAGGGCAAGTGATCATGGGCTTTCTAACCATGCATTTTATAGCAGGGGTTGTGCTCACCGTTGTATTTCAACTGGCGCACACGGTAGAAGGCACTACCCATCCGCTTGCTGACGAGAACGGCACCATCGAAAACAACTGGGCAGTTCATCAAATGAATACCACTGTAAATTTTTCACGTCACAATAAGCTTATTTCCTGGTACGTTGGAGGCCTCAACTTTCAGGTAGAGCACCATCTGTTTCCTACCATCTGCCACGTGCATTACCCGGCAATTTCGGAGATAGTTAAATCTACTGCAGAAGAATTTGGTGTTCCGTATCTTGAAAACAAAACCTTTGCGGACGCCGTTAATTCACACTTTACCACACTTCGCAGATTTGGAAAATTACCAGACATCAATGAGGTACTGGCGGGTTAAAACTCATAACTCTCTTTCCGAAACAAACTATTACGTCTGCGGAAGGTCGAAGTCTTAACTAAATACCTTTGTTATCTGCCCACGCCTCCTCATTTTTTTTTGACAATCCTTTCGGGAGGTACATTCTCGTCGCAGAAAATTTCAGGATATTCCCTTACTTCACTATGCAGATTTTTATTTTTCACTCGTTGATAAATTTCCGTACATGAAAATCGAACGACTCAAGAGAAATAAATTTCAGACGGAAATTTATACAATCAACGCGCCCCTGAAAGCCAGGCGCTAATTCAGAAAATTACTTTTACCAGCTAGAAGTAAAAACACAAGAGTACTTTGAGATAATCTAAAATGATGACAAAAAGTCTTTAAAAAAAGCCCGCTTCTCACGAAGCGGGCTTTATAAATTTAGTTCACCTTAACTTATTTCGTAACGATCACTTTCTGATTTACTTTAGAAGAACCATTTTGTCCAACAATAAAATAAATACCAATCGGTAGATCGTTCACAGAAGCAGTGTAAGCATTCTGATTTGACAAGGTTACAGTTCTTACCTCCTGCCCTAATTCATTAATCACTTTTAAATTCAGATCTGAATTCGCACGGATAGTAAACTCACCGTTATTAGGATTTGGATAAACACTTAACTGGTTGTGCGAAGAATTGAGTTCGTCAATACCTGTACACGGATTTACCTTGATCTGGATAGTTGCGGTATTCACACACCCGTTAGCATCTGTTCCGGTAACAGTATAATTTGTTGTTGCGGAAGGAGAAACGATAAGTGTTGAATTAGTAGTCGCGTTATCCCATGCATACGTAGCACCGCCAGAAGCTGTCAATTTAGGACCAGCGTCTTTTTTACACATCACTGTTTTGGTAGCAACGATGGTGATGGTAGGATTGTTAAACAAGGTAATAGTAATATTCGCAGAGCTTGGGCAACTTACACCAGCCGATGTTGTTTTTGCAGACACCGTGTAAGATGTAGTTGTGGCAGGCGAAACGGAAATATTCGCTGTGTTTCCTAAACTATTGTTCCATGTATACGAATTAGCCGCGCTCGCCGAAAGTGTTGTAGTAGCACCAGGACAAATACTTGCACTGGATGCAGTGATAGTTACACTTGGACTAAAGGTGCTTATCGTAATGGTTTCTGTATCTGTACAATTGGATGCCGATCCCGTAACAGTGTAGACAGTTGCACCCGAAGGAGTAACAACATAGCCCGCGGTACCAGGTCCACCACTCCAATTGTATTGACTGGCTCCGGAAGCCGTTAATGTGGCCGAATTACCAGTACAAACCAGAGTTTGATTTGCTGAGACAACAACAGTTGGACTTGAATTGGTAAGCACAAAAGTACCACTGGTTGAACTGCAACCCAGAGAGTTGGTTCCAACCACCTGATAGGCAGTAGGTGCGGAAGGGTTCACGGTTACTGAAGCTCCGGTCAAATTAGTCCCCGGTGTCCAGGTATAACTTAAAGCTCCTGTCGCACTCAGCACCACAGGGTCTCCCTGACACACAATACTAGCATTGGCAAAAGCCGTAATAGTAGGAGATGCTTTCACTGCCAGAGCAAGTGTGGCCGTTCCTGAACAGGTACCATCGGAGGCGGTTACAGTAAAAATAGTGGAGGCCGTTGGAGAAACTACTACGTTAGCACCTGTTGGCCCTATTGGCTGCCAGGTATAACCGGACACCGCAGAAGCTCCTGTTAGAGTTGCTGTTGTACCTGCACAAATAATTGTTGGAGTTGCAAGCGTAGTAACAGGTAAGGAAGAAACAGAAACTGTTGTAGCCGCTGTAGTTGTTCCACAACCATTTTGCGCGGTTACCGTGTAAACGTTAACGCCTGAAGCGGGAGTGTATGTTTGTCCGTTAATAATACCATTCGTCCAGGTATAGGTTAAACCACCTGTAGCCGTTAAGGTTACTGTTTTGCCCAAACATACACTGTTTGTACTTGTAGTAATCCCTACTACAGGGAGTCCAGGACTAACCGTAACATTAATTATAGCAGAAGAAACGCAACCCAAAGAATTGGTACCGGTTACTGTGTAAGCGGTACTTGAACTTGGACTTACAGAAACGTTGGCAGAGTTAGACCCTAAGAAAGATCCGACTGGAAGCCAGGTATATGTTGAAACACCTGTACCATTTAAGGTTGCACTGCTACCATTACAAATAGATGGTGAACTGGTTGTTGCAGAAACGTTGGTAGTTAAAAATACGTACTTAAGAGTTACGGTACCATGACCTGCGCTCAAGCCACCAGTATATGTTAAGCTGCTGAACAAACTATTGTTGGCCCATGACGAACCACCGCCGCCGCCGCCATTACATCCACCGGTTCCGGTCATACCGCCACCGCCGCCATAATAGCCGCCACCGCCGCCACCAGCGCCGTTAATACCACCAGTAGCGCCACCGCAAATAAAAGAAGTCCCACCTCCATCACCTCCGGCACCCAGCACACCTGAGCAACCGTAACCCCCGGTAGAAGCACTTGGTGCTCCACCGCCGCCGCCGCCGCTAGTATAACCTGCGCCGCCACCGCCAGATCCATAACTTGGAGCTGTTCCTCCTGATTCTCCACCGGTAGAACCACTTGCACAGCCAGTTGCCCCGGCTCCACCAAATCCACTTGCAGAAGAGAAGGCTGATCCACCACCACCGGCACCACCTACCGGCGTGTACCCTGTAGTACCCCCGCCACCGCCGCCACCGGCTGCAAC
>CAZMHW010000132.1:0-8314 GCA_964566105.1 uncultured Akkermansia sp. | reverse complement strand
AAACGTTCCAGCTTTTCGAAGTCGCCGCAATCAATCAGTTCGTAATCGCTAAAGCCAACAGGAGTCAATAATTGCATAATAAAATTTTATGAGTTCAAATTTACAATTAAAACAGGAAGGTTAACAACTTAGGCTCTCAAAAATTGGAAATAAAGGATTATTTAAAATATCTTACGTCAAATTTAAATCTGCTTATATGCATACAAATCGTTCGGCCTTTGTGACATTAATTTCGGTGTTTTTTTTCTGGGGCTTTGTAGCGGCCAGCAACGACATACTTATTCCTGTATTTAAAGAAAAATTAAACCTCGAACAATGGCAGAGTCAGCTTATTTCGGTGGCCTTTTATGTGGCCTACACGGTTGGCTCCGTCATATACATTGTTTTATCTAAAATTTACGGAGGAGATATTCTCAACAAAATAGGCTACAAAAACGGCATCGCTTTGGGTCTCTGTATGTCCGCAGCGGGCACCCTGTTATTTTATCCTGCAGCCCAACTGGTTTCTTTTAACCTGATGATAACAGGTTTGTTTATTGTGGCGCTTGGTTTTTCCCTTCAACAAACTGCGGCTAATCCACTGGCCATTGTGATGGGGAACCCGAAACAGGCTTCCCAAAGACTTAGTCTGGCAGGTGGAATAAACAACGTGGGTACCACTATTGGTCCGCTTGTGGTGAGTTATGCTATTTTTGGCGCGGTGGGAAACAATCTGAAACTGGACAGTGTGGAGTCGGTCAAATTTCCTTATTTAATTCTTGGCGCGGCTTTTTTAATTGTGGCCGTCATCTTTAAATTTTCTTCACTTCCCAACCAGATTTTTACCGAAGAGGAAGGGGCTAAATCCGCCAGTGGAGAGAGCCGTTCCGGTTCTTTAAAATATCCACAATTGGTTCTGGGGATGATTGCTATTTTTCTATATGTAGGTGTAGAAGTATCCACAGCGTCGAATTTACCCGAATACATGCGTCAGTACATTCAGATTGAAACAGGTCAGGCCGCGCCCTATATTTCTTTGTTCTGGGCTAGTTTAATGATTGGTCGCTGGACCAGTTCTGCCGGCGCTTTTGAAACATCGGCCGGTTTAAAAAAGGTATTACGTTTTTTAATGCCTTACCTTGCTTTTTCTGTTTTTCTTCTGGTAAATGCCATTGCAAAAAGTGATCTTACTGTTTTTTATCCTTATTCCTTTGTCATACTCATTTTGATAGCAGCGGATATTTTGAGTAAAGGAAATCCGGCAAGACAATTGCTTATTTTTTCTTTCTGCGGTATAGTGGCACTTTTTACAGGAATGTTCACTACCGGCCTTGTGAGTGTGTACGCATTTATCAGCGTAGGTTTGTTTTGCTCAACTCTTTGGCCTTGTATTTTTACATTGGCTATTTCCGGCCTTGGAAAATTCACCAACCAGGGATCGAGTTATCTTATCATGATGATTATGGGTGGCGGTTTAGTAAGCTGGTTGCAGGGCTGGCTGGCGGGTCCTGAGCTTATCGGAATCAAAGCAAGTTACATCGTAGGAGTGTTTTGTTTTGCTTACCTGGCCTTTTACGGCTGGAAATCGGCAAGAATATTGCGTGAACAAGGCATTGAACTTGACGAAAAAGTGAATACGTCACACTAGCATAAAATTAAGTGCAGGATCATCCTGAAAATAATCAAATTCCAAAAAAGGCCTGGCTGAGCAATTTGTGTCTGAGTGCACTGGGCTTGGGACTTGTAATAGGTTTAATTTATTTTACAGGAAAACCAGTCACTCAAAAAAAGGTCGCGATTGCAGTAGTAGAAGATAAAAGTAGTGTGCCGGAAAAAAAAGAAAAGGAGGATGGTGTCTGGGAAGCGCCGGATAAAGATCTCATAAATGAAGAGCCGAATTCCGAACTTCTTCATTATGGGAGAAAACTCGTGATGTCGACCTCGCTTTATCTGGGTCCGAGGGGTTCTGTGGCTCAGATCAGCAACGGTATGAATTGCCAGAATTGTCACCTGGAGGCGGGCACCAAGCCTTACGCCAATAACTTTGGAGCAGTAGCCTCCACTTATCCCAAATTCAGGGAACGCTCGGGTAAAATTGAAAGCGTATACAAAAGGGTACACGATTGTTTCGAACGAAGTCTGAATGGCCATGCTCCTGATTCGTCAGAGAGAGAAATGCAGGCAATTGTTGCTTATATTCTTTGGGTAGGCAAGGAAGTGACAAAAGAAGAAAAACCGGAAGGAGCAGGATTAAAAGATCTGCCCTTCCTGGAGAGAGCCGCTGATCCTGAAAAAGGTAAAAAGGTATACACTGCTAAATGTCAGAATTGTCATGCGGAAAACGGAGAAGGGCAAATGGCACCTTCGGGGACCGCTTATGTGTATCCTCCGCTTTGGGGCCCCAACAGTTATAACATTGGCGCAGGCTTGCACAGACTCTCCCGTTTCGCCGCTTACGTAAAAACAAGTATGCCACAGGGTGCGAGTTATAAAAATCCGCAATTAAGTGATGAGGAGGCCTGGGATGTAGCGGCATTTGTCAACTCCCAGGTCAGACCAACAATGGATCTTTCGAAGGATTGGCCCAACCTGGCAGGCAAAGCAATTGACCACCCTTATGGCCCATTTACCGATGGGTTTAGTAAAAGGCAACACAAATACGGACCTTTTGGACCTATTGCCGCAGCGAGAGAAAAAACTAAAAAGAACAAACACTGATTTTACAGGTAGCGCAGGTAACAAGTGGAAGAAATTAATTCAAAGCGCAGCGTAATACAAAAAATTAATCTGTCGTAGTTGTTTAATCAGCGTCAAAAAACAAGCCGGATAGTTTTCGCAAATCAAAAATTAATTTCTTACTTTCAACCGTTCAACAGCTTTAAAACCTAACTATGTTGATCCTTTTAAAATGATAGAGC
Organism: uncultured Akkermansia sp.; assembly: GCA_964566105.1. Classification (GTDB taxonomy): domain Bacteria; phylum Bacteroidota; class Bacteroidia; order B-17B0; family Aurantibacillaceae; genus Aurantibacillus. The sequence continues at coordinate 5,417 of CAZMHW010000132.1, read as the reverse complement.
ACACAATTAATTGCACCTGTGGGTGCAGAGAAAATATCATTCCGGAGGGTGTTTCACGCAAAGACTTTTTAAGGAAAATAGGAGCAGCTACCATTGGTTTGGGCTTTTCACCTCTTGCAAGTTTTGCTTTGACCGAAGACAAGGGCAAGGCAGAGGAGTTTCTTAAAAGTACCGTCATCCGAAAAGGAAAAGCACAACACATCAGTTTGCTTCATACCAGTGACATTCACGGACAGGTAAATGTACACGACGAGTTTTTCTGGGAAAATAATCAGGCAGTGTACAAAAAGAGAGGTGGTTTTGCTCATCTTAAAACCATGATCAACGAACTCCGTAAAAAAAATCCGAACACGCTTTTGTTGGATGGTGGAGATTGTTTTCAGGGAAGTGCCATTGCTACTTTAAGTGAGGGCATGGCTTTAATTCCCCTCATGAACGATTTAAAATACAATTTGATGTTGCCGGGAAATTGGGAAGTAGCTTACGGCAAAAAAATGTTGATGAAAGACATGGGGGCTTACAACGCACCCAAAGTTTGTGCCAACATGGTGCATGAAGACAGCGGCGAAATGATGTTTCCCCCTTACCAGACATTTTTTATCGGAGGAATTAAAATAGGTTTTGTCGGGTACAACGATCCCCTGACGCCGGTGCGTCAGTCGCCTGCATACAGTTACGGAATGAAATTCAATGACCCTGAGAGAAATATTGAAAAATACATTCAGATTTTAAGAGGACAAGAGCGCTGCCAGGTGGTCATAGCCCTCACACACATGGGTATGGCCCAACAGCTGCATCTGGCCAATCAACCTTATGCCGGAGGACTGGATTATATTTTTGGTGCGGATACCCACGAACGCATCAGAACACCGCTTAAAGGTGAATTTGCAAAAGTGACAGAGCCGGGAGCTTTTTCTTCCTTCGTTGGAAAAATGGATCTGGTAATTGAAGACGGAAAAATAAAAGAGGAGTCTTATGAGTTACTGGAAGTGGATCCTGAAAAATATAAGGCGGATGAAGAGATGACACGTCTTGTGGAAAAAGCACACGAACCTTACAAAAAGGAAATTAAGCGTGTCATAGGAAAAACAACAACCCCGTTGGTTCGGTATTTTGTGATGGAAACACCTACTGACAATTTAATTACAGATGCTCTTATGTGGAAAGCTCAATCGGACATCGCGCTCTCGAATGGGTTTCGTTTTTGCCCGCCCTTAGTTCCTGATCCTAAAACCAGGGAGGTAGAAATCACTAAAGAATACCTCTGGAGTATGTTACCTGTGGACTCCGATGTAATCAGTGGCAAAATAAATGGCAAACAGTTAAAGAACTGGCTGGAGAAAGAATTAGAAAATGTGTTTGCCAAAGATCCTACCAAACGTTTTGGAGGCTGGTTAGTGCGTTTCCAGGGCATGAAAATAAAGTTTACCATCGGCAACGAGATGGGAAAACGCATTCAGGAAATCCTGATTAAAAATGAGCCGGTGGATGAAGCTAAAATTTACACAGTGGTTGCGTGTGAACGGGAAGGAGATCCGGACAGTGTGCTTTGCCGGATCAGAGATGTGAAGGAAACCAAACACACGGGATTTACCCTGCATCAGGTGATGGAAGAATACCTTGCGGTGCATTCACCTGTTTCTCCTCAAATAGAAGGTAGAGCCGTTGCGACGGATGCGCCTTCTACATTATTAACCCAGGTACTGGGTGTTAACTATCAATTCAGATGAAAAAACTATTTATACTTGGTGCATTATTTATTTCGCACGTTACGTTTGCTCAACAAGAGCAAATCTTACCGCTTATTCCTTTACCAAATCAGATGGTATTAACGCAAGGCTCGTTTTTGCTTTCGGAAAAAACAGCATTTTATGTGGAAGATAAATCTTTGTTAAGGGAGCTGTCTTATTTTAACGAGTGGCTTCAGAAAAATAATGGCTTTGTAATGACGCAAACCAACAATCCCTTTCAAAAGAACGTTATTAAAATTGAAAAAGATAAGACCGTTCAGAGCTCTCCGGAAGCATACCAGCTAATGATTACCCCCAACAAAATTACAATTCAGGGAGATACAGATGGTGTGTTTTATGGATTCCAAAGTCTGATTCAACTGATCAATGCCCAGACAACCAAAGAACTGGAGTTGCCCTGCGTGAGTATTTCAGATGCTCCCGCTTACAAATGGCGCGGCATGCACCTGGATGTCTGCCGCCATTTTTATCCGGTAAGTTTTGTAAAAAAATACATTGACCTGTTGGCGCTTTACAAACTTAATACCTTTCACTGGCATTTAACTGATGATCAGGGCTGGCGTATAGAAATAAAAAAATACCCGAAACTCACACAGGTTGGTGCCTGGCGTAAAGGAAGCATGATCGGTAAATACGACGATCATAAGTACGATACCATTACTTACGGTGGTTTTTACACACAAGAGGAAATTAAGGAAGTGGTTGCCTACGCGCAACAACGGCATATTACCGTTGTTCCTGAAATTGAAATGCCCGGACACGCTGTAGCGGCCATAGCGGCCTATCCTTATCTTTCGTGTACGGGTAAACAAATAGAGGTGGAAAAAACCTGGGGGGTTTTTGACGATGTCTTTTGCCCGAAAGATTCGACCTTTAATTTTCTGGAGGGTGTATTAACAGAAGTGATGAGCCTTTTTCCAGGGAAATACATTCACATTGGAGGAGATGAATGCCCGAAAAACAACTGGAAAAAATGCGCGCATTGCCAGGCCTTGATTAAAAAAGAAAATTTGAAAGATGAGCAAGGCCTGCAGAGTTATTTTATCCGTAGGATAGAAAAATTTGTGAATGCCAAAGGCAGACAGATTATTGGCTGGGATGAAATACTGGAAGGTGGCCTCGCTCCAAACGCTTCGGTAATGAGTTGGCGTGGAACAGAAGGGGGAATTGCGGCCGCGCAACAGAAACATTTTGTAGTAATGAGTCCCGGTAAACCTTGTTATTTTGACCACTATCAATCAAAGGATAAGATCAACGAACCACTGGCAATAGGAGGGTATAATCCCCTGGACTCCGTATATGCTTACGACCCTACGCCAAAAGTGTTGAACACACAAGAAAAAAAATACATTTTGGGCGCGCAGGCGAATGTGTGGACAGAGTACATCCTCACTCAAAAACAAATAGAGTACATGGCTGTTCCCCGCATGTGTGCCTTATCAGAGGTCTTATGGACTAATTCTACAAAAAAGAATTACCCTGATTTCATTAAACGATTAACGGTAAACAGTAAATTACTCGATCGTATGCGGGTAAATTACGCCAGACATTTTCTTAAAACAAAGTAAGTATGACTTCACGACGGAAATTTCTAAAACTCTCGGCACTCACAGCTTCGCTTTTGGCTGTAAACAAGAGTAAAGCCGCAAGAATTATTGAGGCGGAGGCAAAAACAACAGTAAAACCTATTGTGCTTTCCACCTGGCGTTTTGGAGTGGAAGCCAATGCAGAAGCCTGGAAAGTTTTAAGTACAAATGGTCGTGCTCTGGACGCGGTAGAAGCCGGTGTAAAAATTCCGGAAGCTGATCCCAAAGAAAGAAGCGTGGGTTTGGGTGGCAGACCCGACCGGGATGGACGCGTAACGTTGGATGCCTGTATTATGGATGAAAACATGAATATTGGCTCGGTAGCCTGTCTTGAACACATTGTACACCCTATTTCGGTGGCGCGCGCGGTGATGGAAAAAACACCACACGTGATGCTGGTGGGTGATGGAGCTTTGCAGTTCGCTTTATCGCAGGGATTTAAAAAGGAAAATTTACTTACTCCTGAATCGGAGGCCGAGTGGAAAGAATGGTTGAAGAAATCAGAATATAAACCACAGGCAAATATTGAAAATCACGATACCATTGGTATGATTGCCCTGGATAGTTCCGGTAATTTATCGGGAGCCTGTACAACCAGCGGCATGGCTTTTAAAATGCACGGCAGGGTGGGTGATTCACCAATTATTGGCGCCGGTCTTTATGTGGATAATGAAGTTGGTGCTGCTACAGCTACCGGGCATGGGGAAGAGGTAATTCGCATCGCGGGGTGTCATGCTGTGGTAGAATTAATGCGTCAGGGCCTGGCGCCTGAACTGGCCTGTAAAACTGCCGTGGAACGTATTATAGGAAGTGCAAAAAAACGCAATAAACCCTTGAGTGAATTACAGATTGGTTTTATTGCCATCAATAAAAAAGGGGAGCATGGGGCTTTTTGTTTGCAAAAAGGTTTTAACTATGCCGTCTATTCTCCTGAGATTGCGAACAAACTAATAGATGCTAAGAGTCTCCTGTAGTAAATGAAACGACTTCTGGAGATAGCCTGCTTTAATCTGGAATCAGCCTTGCTGGCTCAGGAAGCCGGAGCAGATCGTATTGAACTCTGTGAGAATTATTCCCTTGGAGGGATTACTCCTTCTGATGAACTAATTCAGGAAGTAAGAAATAAACTAAAAATTCCCTTGCATGTTATTGTAAGACCGCGTGGCGGAAATTTTTATTACACGGATACTGAAAAGACAGAGATGAAACGTACCATTCTGTTGTGTAAAAAGACGGGAGTGAATGGAGTGGTGTTTGGTTGTCTGTTACCGGATAATTCTGTTGACGTGGTTACAAATAAAGAATTGAAAGAACTGGCAAGTCCGATGAGTGTTACATTTCACAGAGCCATAGATGAGTGTTCTGATCTACAAAAGGGCGTAAACGCATTGATAAGTCTTGGAATAGAACGTGTGTTGACATCGGGAGGTAGATCGAATGCATTGCAAGGGAAAAATACGTTACTGGCTTTGCAAGCTTCTTTTGCTGATAAGATCATTATTTTACCGGGAGGTGGGATTCGTTCGGGAAATCTAACGGAACTCCTCAAAACGACTGCCTGCTCCGAATACCATTCTGCTGCGCTATTAGCCAATTCCGATGTTTGTGATCCGCAGGAGATCAGAAACATGAAAACACTACTTCAATCTGTTTGAAAAAGTACATTCTCTATAGTGTTATTTTTTTATCGGGATTTCTGAGTCTGAAGTCCCAGGAAACTATGACTCAACTTGAACTGAACTGGAAGTTCAGACAAGTAGGAACATCCCCCTGGTATCCGGCATCAGTTCCGGGGAATGTCTTTACCGATCTCTACAAAAACAAATTGATTGAAGATCCGTTCTATTCAGATAATGAAAAAGAACTGCAGTGGGTTGAAAAAAAATCCTGGGAATACAGGTGCGATTTTAACGGCGATACTTCTCTCTTAAAACGAAAGCACATTGAAGTAGTTTTTGAAGGTTTGGACACATACGCCAGTGTATTCTTAAATGACTCGTTGGTATTAAAGGCGGACAATATGTTTCGTAGCTGGGTGGTCGATATTAAACACTATCTGAAAGCGGGAACAAATACATTG